>RPOS01000045.1 GCA_003820635.1 Verrucomicrobiaceae bacterium
CCGCCTTGCCGATGGCCTGCTGGAACTCCGGATCCTTGCTCAGGTAGCTCAACGCCAGCACCGGGATCAGCACGTTGATCAGGATATTGGCGAGCGGATGCTCCTGCTGGTTGGGCTTTTCGGTCGCGGCCATGAACTGCCGCAACAAAGCAGCCCGCGGCGCTGCGGGAAATCAAAAAAAACTCCGCAACAGCCAGTTCACGGATTTGCCAACAACCCAGACATCCCGTGACCGTGAAAAAGGCCCGACGCATTCCAATTTCGGGCCTGCGTGATCTGAAATATGGTGCGCACGAGAGGACTCGAACCTCCACAGGGTTGCCCCTACTAGAACCTGAATCTAGCGCGTCTACCAATTCCGCCACGTGCGCAGTGTGGGGCTTGCGACCGGGCGGAAGACAGCACGCAGGGCGGGCCATTGCAACACCGATTTCGCAGGGCGGGGCAGAAAATCCGCTGGGGGGCGTGCACCTTGCCGTCGCGTGATCACCGGTTCAGATTGGATATGTCGTTTTCATGGAGTCCCATTGAGCGCTTCACCGGCCCGCATCTTGCGGGAAGAGTGCGGTTTCCAACAATGGTGCCAGCTCCGGATCGGGGCATTGCAGGCGGCTGCGGAACTTCCAGTCGCCGTGCGTGTTGGCCACCTTGATCAGGAAGTGATTCCAGCCGCGGTTGAGCGACAGCCGCTTGATTTCAAAGGGTGAATCTGAGATCGGTCGGGGATTGGCGGCGTCTCAAATCCCGGTGCCGAACATGCGGTCGCCGGCATCGCCGAGGCCGGGCAGTATGTAGCCGCGCTCGTTGAGGCAGCGGTCGAGCGCGGCGGCGAAGATCGGCAACTCGGGAAACGCCTCGCGCAATGCGGCCACGCCCTCCGGTGCGGCCACCATGCAGGCGAAGCGCAGCGAGCGCGCACCCGCCTCGCGGAGGCTGCGCACGGCGGCGATGGCCGAGCCGCCGGTGGCGAGCATGGGATCGAGTATGATGATGTCCCGCTCGGCCAAGACCGGCGGATGTTTCATGTAATAGGATTCCGGCAACAGCGTTTCCTCGTTGCGGGCGAGGCCGATGTGCGCCACGGACGCCTGCGGGATTAGGTCCAGAAAGCCATCGAGAAACGCCAGCCCGGCGCGCAGGACGGGCACCAGGATGATGCCGCGCGCGAGCTTTTCACCGGAGGTGATTTCCAGCGGCGTGTCACAGGAAACCACCTGCGTTTCCAAGTCCAACGTCACCGCCGGAACCATCAGCGAGGCGATGCGCCGGACGCGCTGGCGGAATTCCGGCGACGGGCAGGCGGGGTTCCGCAGGCGGGTCAACTCGTCGGCGATGAGCGGGTGATGGATCGTCTGAAACATGAAATTTTCAGCGTTTGAGGAGCTTGCGGAGTTCCGCGGCGGGCAGATTGAGCTGCACGGCGGCATCCTTGAGATCGCCATCAGCCCGCTCGACCACGCGGCCGACCACCTCGCGGGTGATCCATTCAAGCAGATCGCCTTCGCCGGGTGCGTGGTTGATCAACTGATCCAGCGCGGCGGAAACGGCGGCCGGTGATTTCCCGGGGGCGGAAGCGAGCGGGATATCGGAGGGCAGCAGGATGTTGGAAGAGGCCAGCGCACAGGCACGGGCGATGGTGTTTTCCAACTCGCGCACGTTGCCCGGCCAGTGGTGGGATTGCAGTGTGCTGACGGCCTCGGCGCTCAAGTGGATGCGGGCCATGCCGTTCTTGCGGGTAATGCGCTGGAGGAAAAACTCGGCCAGCAGCGGGATGTCCTCGCGGCGCTCGCGCAGCGGCGGGATGCGGATTTCCACCACGTTGAGGCGGTAGTAAAGATCCTCGCGGAAACGCCCGGCCGCCACTTCCGCCGCCAGGTCCTTGTGGGTGGCGGCGATGATGCGCACGTCGGTGGTGATCGTTTCGTTGGAGCCCACGCGGGAAAACGAGCCGTCCTGGAGCACACGCAGCAGTTTCACCTGGATGGAGAGCGGCATGTCGCCGATCTCATCGAGAAACAAGGTGCCGCCATCCGCCTGCTCGAAGCGGCCCGCGCGGCGGGCGATCGCGCCGGTGAACGAGCCCTTCTCATGGCCGAACAACTCACTCTCTAACAAATTTTCCGGAATCGCGCCGCAGTTGATGGTGATCATCTCCTTCTGGCGGCGCGGGCTGTATTCATGCACCGCCTTGGCCACCAGCTCCTTGCCGGTGCCGCTCTCGCCGGCGATGAGCACCGGTGCGTCGGTGCGCGCGACGCGGCCCACGAGTTTGAAAACCTCCTGCAACGCGCGGGAAACGCCGATCATTTTCACCCGGCTGTCATGTTTCGGCAGTTCCGCCGGGAGTTGATCCGCGCTGCGGCGTTCCTCCCGCGTCTGCAGTGCGGACTCGACCACCGGCCGCAACTCGAATGCGAGGGACTCCTTTCGCAAAACGTCGTGCGCGCCGCGCTGGGTGGCCTCGATGATTTGCCCGGTCGTCGGGAAACCGGCGGTGAGCACCACCAGCGTCTGCGGGCTTTGCTGGAGAACCCGCACCAGCAGCTCCATGCCGTCGAAGGGATCCATTTCCATGGCCGCCACCACCACGCCGATCTGGGTTTTCTCAACCACTTTCAGGGCCTTGGCCGCATTGTCGCAGCGCAGGATGCGCAGGTTCTTCGCCGCCAGGTGCTTGGTGGCCCATTCCAGGAAATCCAAATCCGGATCCACCAGCAGCAGGGTTTCTTCTTTAAGGCTGTCAGGCATTGCGGCGCAGGCGCAGTCAAGCAGTCTGCGGCGGGAAAAAACACGTAAAAAATCGTGGAGCACGCGCCGCGCTGCGTGGCGACGACAGATCCGGTCATTTTGAGAACTTGCCAGCGCGCGGGACGCCCGGCATTTTCCCGCGCATGTCACGCCAGCACCACATCACGATTCTCGCCGGAGACGGCATTGGACCCGAAGTCATGGCCGTCGCCGTCCGCATTCTGGAGGCCGCCGAAGCGAAATTCGGCTTCTCGGTTTCGCGCAGCGAGCACCTCGTAGGCGGCGCGGCGATCGACGCCACCGGCCACCCGCTGCCGACTGAAACCGTGCAGGCCTGCGAAAAAGCGGCCGCCATTCTCTTCGGCTCGGTCGGCGGACCGAAGTGGGAAAACCTGCCGCCGGACATCCAGCCGGAACGCGGCGCGCTGTTGCCGCTGCGCAAACACTTCGGCCTCTTCGCCAACCTGCGGCCCGGCGTCTGCCTGCCCGCCCTCACCCACGCCTCGCCGGTGAAGCAGGAACTCATCGCCGATGGCTTCGACGTGCTCTGCGTGCGTGAACTCACCGGCGGCGTCTATTTCGGCACGCCCAAGGGCCGCCACGAGGAAAACGGCGAACCCGTGGCACTCGACACGATGGTTTACAAAAAAAGCGAAATCGCACGCATCGCACGCGTCGCCTTCACCGCCGCGATGGGCCGGAAAAAACAATTGCTCTCCGTGGACAAGGCGAACGTGCTCGCCTCATCCGTATTGTGGCGCGAAACGGTCATCGAGATCGCGAAGGAGTTTCCCGAGGTCGAGCTCTCGCACATGTATGTGGACAACGCCGCCATGCAGCTGATCCGCCGCCCGGGCTCCTTCGATGTGTTGGTGACGGAAAACCTCTTCGGCGACATTCTATCCGACGAGATGGCGATGATTTCCGGCTCGCTCGGCATGCTGCCATCCGCCTCACTCGGCAAGCAAAGGGACGACGGCCTCTACTTCGGCATGTATGAACCATCCGGCGGCTCGGCACCGGACATCGCCGGCCAGGGCATCGCCAATCCCATCGCACAGATCCTCTCGCTGGCGATGTTGCTGCGCTTTTCGCTCGGGGAAACGGCCGCCGCCGATGCGATCGAGGCCGCCGTGGCCAAAACCATCGCCGATGGTTTCCGCACCGGAGACATCGCCACCGGCCGCGAGGGCGAGACGAAAACCGGCACCACCGGCATGGGCGCTGCCGTGCTGGAAAGGCTGTGAGCCGCATGATGAAGGTCTGAGGAAATCGTGGCGGCGATCACCGGTCGCCGCTTCTCTTTCTCCTCCATATCCACAAACCCGCCGAAAGCGCCCACAGCATCGGAGTCCCCGGCTCGGGAATCCCGGTCACTGAGAAGATCCAGTTCTGACAAGGGATCCAGCACCACGCCCTTGATCGGCCGGTGGCTGACGGAAACTTCAAACGGATAGCCTTTGACATGACTGGTGATGGGAACCATCACGGCGAGTCCGGTCTTTTCGTTGTAGATTTTCGGGGAAAGAACCAGCGCCGGTCTTTTGCCCGCCTGTTCCCTGCCGGCTTGTGGATCAAAGTCCGTCCACACGAGATCGCCGCATTCCGGGATGTAGCCCGCTTTCACCAGGCCTCCCTCCTTGAGGGGCTCCCCATGGGGTTTCGGCGTGCAGGTTCTCGGCGGTGATCGCCTCGCACATCTTTTCGATCTCCGATGTTGCAGCGGTTTTCCGGATCTTGATCCTTTGCCCGGAAAAATTGACTTCCACCTGATTGCCCGTGGCCAGCCTCCCTTCTTGCACGAGCATGTCAGGCAGCACCAATGCAATGCCCTTGCCCCATTTCTTCAGAATCGCAGGCGTTGTCATGACTTGAAAATGATTCCTACCCTTGGGAGCGCCAAGGTCGTTCATCCACGTGCAGGTTGGGAATAAAATCCCGCCCGGGGCCTTCGGCACGGCATCCACCCTGCCACGCGAAACCCGCCAGCCGTCCATCCCGCTCCTTGATCCAACGGCTCGACACCCGCTTCAACTCCTTCACCCAATCCGATTGCGTGATGCCGCGCCCGCAACGGGCCAACAGATGCACATGATCCTCCACGCCGCCCACGATCACCGGCGGGCAATCGAGATGTTTCGAGACGCCGCGGAGAAACGCATGCAACTCCACCCGCAATTCCGGATCGCGGAGCCATGGCTCGCGGTTCTTGGTGGAGGAACCCAGATGCAGATAGACCGAGGAAAGCGATTGCGGCATGGCGGGTGGAATCGTTGGCGGAATGGTGATGAAACGCCCCGCCGGACACAACCACGTGCGGGGTTGAAAATCATGCCTGGTGTTACATCCCATCCAACCCCATCGGGGTTGCGTCCGGGATGTGATGACAAATGCGGCGGCGCATTTCTCGATCCGCGCGCTGCCGATGCCATCGATCTTCGCCAGCGCCGCCTGGGTGGCCACCTCGCGGATACCCTACGCGCCGAACGGTGCGCCGGTGGAAATCGTGGAGCCACCCGTGGCCGCCGAAGCACAGGACAGCGAATCCGGCGCGAAAACCGGCGGCTCGTGAGTGACGCTCAGCGCCCGCCGAGCCACAGCGCCGCTTGCTTGGCGAAGTAGCTGAGAATCATCGAGGCCCCGGCGCGCTTGATGGCGGTGAGCGATTCCAAGGCTGCGGCGCGCTCGTCCAACCAACCGGCCGCGGCGGCGCTCTTGATCATCAGATACTCGCCGCTCACCTGATAGGCCGCCACCGGCAGCGTGCTGGTCTCGCGCACCTTGGCGATCACATCCAGATAGATGCCGGCGGGTTTCACCATCAGCATGTCCGCGCCCTCCGCCTCGTCGAGCAGGGTTTCGCGCACCGCCTCGCGGATGTTTCCGGGGTCCATCTGATAGGTTTTCTTGTCGCCGTCCTTCGGCGCGGAATCCAGCGCGCCGCGGAAAGGACCGTAAAATGCCGAGGCATACTTGGCCGTGTAGCTGAGGATGGAAACATCGGTGAAACCCTCGGCATCCAGCGCCTCGCGGATCGCACCCACCCGGCCATCCATCATGTCGGAAGGCGCGACGATGTCAGCACCCGCCCGGGCGTGGCAAAGCGCCTGCTGGCAGAGGATTTCCACCGTTTCATCGTTGAGGATGATCAGTTCAGCACGCTCGTTTCTCTGCACCAGGCCGTCATGGCCATCCGAGTTGTAGGGATCGAGCGCGACATCGGTGATGACGCAGAGCGCCGGATGCGCCGCCTTGAGCGCCCGGATCGCTCGGGGCACGAGGCCATCATCATTATGGCACTCCACGCCATCGGGCGTCTTGAGCGCTTCCTCGATTTTTGGAAACAACACCACTGCCGGAATCCCCAGCGCGTGCGCCTCGCCCGCCTCGCGCACCAGGCTGTCCAGCGACCAGCGCGTCACGCCCGGCATCGAATCGATCGGCGTGTCCACCGCCTCCTCGTGCAGGAACATCGGCAGGATGAAATCCGCGGCGAAGAGCGAGGTTTCACAAACCATCGAGCGGATCGCGGGAGTGCGGCGGTTGCGGCGGGGTCGGATCATGGCGGGAGAGTGAACGATGAACACCGGACTTCCAACATCGAAGGTCGGGAAAACGACATCCTTGCTAACTTGCGCCGCGCCGTAGAACACGCAGGCCTGCCCTCCCATGAGCAGCGCCCGGGTGCCATTCTTCCGGCCAGTCTTCGAACTTCACGGCCGGACCTTAACATCGGAGACCGCTTTGTCGATGCCGCAAGACGGAGCACGGACTTCACTCCGCCAGCGCGATCGCATTGGCCGCGGCGTAGTCGCGGGCGTGGCTGAGGCTGATCTGGATATCGGTGATGCCGTGTTGTTTGGCGAAGGCTTCGGCCGCACCGGAGAGACGGAGTTTCGGCGCGCCCGCGGCATCATGGACGACCTCCAGATCGTGCAGCCCGGCATTGCCGCCGATGCCGGTGCCGAGCGCCTTGGAAACCGCCTCCTTCGCGGCGAAGCGCGCCGCGTAGTGCATGGCCGGGTTTTTCCGGGATTCGCAGTAGTCGCGCTCCGCGGGCGTGAAGATTTTTGTTAGAAACGGCCCGCCATGGCGCTCAATGGCGGAGGCGATGCGATCCACTTCCACCACGTCGATGCCGATGCCGAAGACGCGCATGATTCAAGCGGGATAGGTGGCCATCAGGGCTTTCATCTCGCGCACCGCGGCGGTCATGCCGACGCGCATGGCCCGGGAAACAATGGTGTGGCCGATGTTGAGCTCGGCGAGATGAGGCACCACCCAAAGGCGGGTGATGTTCTGATAGTTGATGCCATGGCCGGCGTTCACCTGCAGGCCTGCGGCGTGGCCGGTCCTGGCGGCGGCAATCAGGCGCTGGAGCTCGGTTTCCACTGCCGCGCCCGTGGCATTGGCGAAGCAGCCGGTGTGCAGCTCGATCATTTCCGCGCAGCTCTCCGCGGCGGCTGTGACTTGGGCGCTTTCCGGATCAATGAACAGGCTCACCTTGATTCCGGCGTCCTGCAGGCGGGCCACTGCGATGCGGATTTTGTCAAACCCGCCGCACACATCCAGCCCTCCTTCCGTGGTGATTTCCTCGCGTGTTTCGGGCACCAGGCAGGCGAAGGCCGGTTTCAGTTTCAACGCGAGGCCGATCATTTCCTCGGTCACGCCCATTTCCAGATTGAGCGGCAGCGGCACCTCGGCGTGGATCCTGAACGCGTCCGCATCCTGCATGTGGCGGCGGTCGCCGCGGACGTGGAGCGTGAGCGAATCCGCGCCGCCTGCCAGCGCGTCCTGCCCGGCCACCAGCGGGCTGGGCTCGGCGCACGGGGAATCCGGCGTCCGCGCGTAGCGGGCCTGGCGCAGCGTCGCGACGTGATCGATGTTGACTCCCAACAGCAAAGGCATGAGCGGCCTTAACGCCGCCGGGGGCATCGGGCAAGACCGAGTTGCATGGGATGAAATCAGGGTTGCCAGCGCGCCCCGGGCCGATAGCCTCACGCCCAACCATGATCGTCGCTCCCAAGATCCGCGGATTCATCTGCACCACCGCGCACCCGGATGGCTGCGCCAAACACGTCGCCGAACAAATCGCCGTCGTGAAAAGCCGCGGCCCCATCGCGGGCGGCCCGAAGAAGGTGCTGGTGATCGGCTCCTCCACCGGCTACGGCCTGGCCTCGCGGATCGCCGCCGCCTTCGGCACGGGCGCGGCCACCATCGGTGTGTTCTTCGAGAAACCCGGCGATGCCGAAAAATGCGCCACCGCCGGTTGGTACAATTCCGCCGCGTTCGAAAAGGAAGCCGCCGCCGCCGGCCTCTACGCCCGTTCCTTCAATGGCGACGCGTTTTCCGATGAAATCAAGGCGGAGGTCATCGCCGCGATCAAGCAGGACCTCGGCCAGGTCGATTGCGTGATCTACAGCCTCGCCTCGCCACGCCGCACCCACCCGAAAACCGGCGAGACCTTCCGCTCCGTGCTCAAGCCCATCGGCCAGAGCTACACCAACAAGAACCTCAACACCAACACCGGCGTGGTCGATGAAGTCACCATCCAGCCGGCGGAAAACGACGACGTCGCCCAGACCATCGGCGTCATGGGCGGCGACGACTGGCAAATGTGGCTCGATGCCCTGCTCGCCGAAAACCTCATCGCCCCCGGCACCCAAACCTTCGCCTATTCCTACATCGGGCCGGAACTCACCTGGCCGATCTACAAGAACGGCACCATCGGCAAGGCCAAGGAGGATCTCGAACGCGTCCAGCGCGCGCTCGATGAAAAACTCGCCCCGCTCGGCGGCAAGGCCTGGGTTTCCGTCAACAAGGCGCTCGTCACCCAAGCCAGCTCCGCCATCCCGGTCGTCCCGCTCTACATCTCCCTGCTCTACAAGGTGATGAAGGCCGACGGCACCCACGAGGATTGCATCGAGCAAATGGACCGGCTTTTCCGCGACCGCTACACCCACCCCCAGCCCGACGATGCCGGCCGCATCCGCCTCGACGACTGGGAAATGGACCCCAAAGTCCAGCAACCCGTCATCGCCAACTGGCAGAAAGTCAGCACCGAAAACCTCGCCGGGCTCGCCGATCTCGACGGCTACCAATCCAGCTTCCTGCGCCTCTTCGGCTTCGGCCTGGAAGGCGTGGATTACGACGCCGACACGGACACCGCGATGAAGGTGCCGTCGATCGGGTGAGGGAACCGCGTTCCAGCCGCTTCCAGCAGCCGCGCGTTGCAAACACAACGCGCATCAGCCGCCGCTGAAGCCACGATTTGTTGAACAGGTTATCCTGCTGCTGCGTGAACGCTTCGATCAATCTCAGAACCCTTCATGCGAAGTGTTCGATCCATGTCATAAGCGAGCTGTAGCCGCATCCAGTATCCACGACTTGTGCCGAAATAGCGACTCAACCGTAGATCATATTCGGGAGTGCAACGGCGCTTACCGGTCTTCATCCCCGAAAGATGCGGCAGTGGAATTCCCGTCGCCATGGCAACTTCCGTCATCCTCGAACTCCTCGTAGATAGCTGTGAGGCAAGCTCACCAGCTATCTTTGAGGTCGGCATCAGGTTGTTTCTGCGAGTTCGCCAAGTCTGGAGGCAATCCAGTTGTTCAAACTCTCACCTTCATCTGCGCTAAGCTCGACCAACCTCCGATGAAGGGCGGGATCGACACGTAGCAGAAAACGCCCTGAATAAGGCTTATCTGGTGCCTCGCCCCGGCTGGCGCAAAAATCCAGATAATCGTCGATCGATTCACGGAAAGCTGTCTTCACTTCATCAACCGTTCTTCCCTGAAAAGTCACTACATCTCGAAGACCGGTGACTTCACCGTGAAAAATATCGGCTTCGTCATCGAATCGAATCGTGCATCCGTATCCTTTGTAAGTCATCATGGCTTTATTCCTGCTTCGGTTAAAAATCTACGCATCGACTTCACCGCTCCCTTGTCGGTCGTTGGCTGTGGATGCGGCCTGTGGAATACAGCCCTCACTCCATGCAGCGCGATCCGAACCCTCGAACCGCTACCCTCTGAAATCTCGGCTCCAAGCGCGCTCAGCAAGGCTTCGATGTCAGCCCATTTGATCGATGCCGGAACCGGATTCTTGTAGATCTCGGCTAAAGTATTGCGGTGACGGTTGTTCAACGCGCAAACGATACCGCATTGCAATACCATCGCAAGGATTTTTTGCCAACGTCAAAGTCCTCCTACGCCTGACCGGGGGCGTGTTGTAAGCGGAATGTGAGTCTCCTGTTGGCGGAATCTTCCCGGGGTAGCCGTCTGGCGACGGCAACCCCGGGCTGAAGGACGTAACGCCGTTGGCGTATTCGGCATATTGCTTTTCAGCACCAGAACCCGCGCCGTGCTGGAGTGTGGAGAGCAGGGTAATTTCTTAGTCTTCATTTCGTCCATTCGCGGTTGAAAAATCTTCCCATTGGCACCTCACGCCGTTGGCGACAAGTGGGCCGGCCACGGCGGGCCAGCCCTACCGAGCTCCGCGTCTTGGCGGTGCATCAAATCATTCAGTGCGTTTTGCACGGAGCCAATGGCGGCTGCGCGATGCAAAACGCAGCGGATGCGGCGGGTGAGAGCTCTTTCGCGCTGCTGTGGAAACCGTGCATCACGCAAAGGCATTGGTGCGCGGTGCGGCGCGTCTGTGACGTCGCGTAACATCGGGATTTCATCATGAATTGGGAGAAAAAATCCGGACCCTCGTCCGAGGGATCGCGTGAAGGATCACCGCTCACAGCCACTTCATCCTCCTGAACAGTATCAACTGCACGATGGCGATGAGCAGCATGACTCCCATCACTCCCGCATAGCCGTAAGGCGAGTAGAGCTCCGGCATGTTGAGCGGGAGTCTCCTTCCGTCGGCGGTCTCGGCGGCGAAGTTCATGCCATAGACGCCGACGACGAAGGTGAGCGGAATGAAGATGGAGGTGATCACCGTGAGCACGCGCATGATCTCGTTGGTGCGCAGGCCCACGCTGGAGTGGTAGAGCTCGGTGAGGCCGGTGGCGAGTTCCTTGTAGCTTTCCACCAGGTCCATCAGCTGCACGGTGTGATCGTAGCAGTCGCGCAGGAAAACCTTGGTCGGCGTGGCGACGAAGCTGGTGCCGTCGTGAAGCAGTCCGTTGACGACATCCCGCAGCGGCCAGACGAAACGCCGCATTTGTGTGAGGCTGCGGCGGTATTCGTGGAGCGTGAAGACCATCTCGCGGGACGGCTTTTCCAACAGCGCGTCCTCCAGGTCCTCGATTTTTTCGCCGAGGTCGTCGAGCACCGGATAATAATGGTCGATGATGGAATCCAGCAGCGCGTAGGCCAGGTAATCGGCCTTGGACTTGCGGATCATGCCGCGGCCGGCGCGGATGCGCTCGCGGACGGGATCGAACACGTCGTATTCGCCCTCCTCCTGCACGGTGATGAGGAAATTGCGGCCGAAGAACAGGCTGACCTGCTCGGAGCGGAAAATGTCGGACTGGTCCTGATAGACCATCTGCGCGCAGATGAAGACATAATCGGAGGTTTGTTCGATCTTCGGCCGCTGGCCGGTATTGAGCACATCCTCCAGCGCCAGCGGGTGGAGGTTGAAGCGCTCGCCGAGGAGTTTGAGCGCCTCCACATCGCCGAGGCCGTCGATGTTGATCCAGGTGACGCGCCGGGAGTCAAAGGTCTGCGGCAGTTCCCGGATATCGCCAAGTTCCCGCTCCTCCATCACGTCCTTGTCATACTCGATGATGTGGATGGCGGGTTTGCGGCTCAGGCCATCGACCAAATGGGGAGTGAGCGTGGCCGGCGAGGATCCCGGCGGGCCGTGGCGCTTGGTGAACATGCGGGCAGTGTAGGAAACGCCCCGGCGGAATCAAGCAGGCGGAAAGCACGAAGAATATCGTCGCTTGCAGCTCAGGCAGTTGCTGCAATCCCGCCGTCACGGCCTTGAAAAAACTCCGCCACGAATTCCTCACCACGCTGCCCAGCTTCGGTTGGCTGGCGTTTTTCGTCCTGCTTCCCACGCTGCTGGTGCTGGCGATCGCCTTCCGCGAGACGGATCCGGCTGGCGGCATCGGTGCGGGATGGACGCTCGGGCAGTTCGGGATTTTCGGTCAAAAGAGCATCCTGCTGCTGTTGTGGCGCACCTTCTGGATCAGCGCGCTGACCACCGGCATCTGTGTGGCGCTCGCCCTGCCGGTGGCCTGGTTTCTGGCAAGGGTCCGCAAGGAATGGCGGCCACGCCTGCTGCTGCTCATCATCGTGCCGTTCTGGACGAATTTCCTGATCCGCGTCTTCGCCTGGAATCAGATCCTCCATTCAGAGGGAGGGCTTGCGCGCTTCCTGCGGGCGCTTCATCTGTTAGGTGAGAATGATTCGTTGCTCTTCAACTCCGGCGCGGTGGTGCTGGTGAGTGTTTACACCTATCTGCCCTTCGCCATTCTGCCGCTGTATGCCGCCGCGGAGAAATTCGACTTCGGCTTGCTGGATGCCGCGCGCGATCTCGGGGCCACCGCCTTCCGCTCGTTCTGGTCGGTGTTTCTGCCCGGCATCCGCAAGGGCATCACCACCGCGCTGGTCATCGTCTTCGTGCCGATGCTCGGTTCCTACGTCGTGCCGGATCTCGTCGGCGGGACCGATGGCCAGATGATCGGCAACAAGATCGCCCAGCGCAATTTCGCCGATCGCAACCTGCCCGCCGCCTCCGCCATGTCCGCCATCCTCACCCTCGCCGTGCTCGCTCCCCTGCTCTTCCGCAGGCGCGAGGTGAATGGCGACTCTTCGTCTTAATCCCGGCTTTTCCCCATGAAATCCAGCCGCCTGCCCCTGATCACGACCCTGCTCGTGCTGGCGTTTTTCTATCTGCCCATCGGCGTGCTGATCCTCAACTCGTTCAACTTCTCGCGCTTTGGCACCACCTGGCAGGGCTTCACGCTGAAATGGTATGAGCGTCTGCTGGAGCGGGACGACCTGTGGGCGGCGCTGGTCAACTCGCTGCAGGTGGCCACCATCGCCAGCATCGGCGCGATGATCCTCGGCACTTGTGCGGCCTTCGCCCTGCACCGTCACCGCTCGCGGCTGCAAACCGCGCACGAACTGCTCATCACCATGCCGCTGGTGCTGCCGGAAATCCTGATGGGCATGAGCCTGTTGCTGCTTTTCGTCTCGCTCGGCACGCAGCTCAGCCTCGTCACCGTGACCATCGCCCACGTCACGTTTTGCATCAGTTATGTCACGCTGGTGGTGCAGGCGCGGCTTCAGGACTTCGATTTCCAGATCGTCGATGCCGCGCGCGACCTGGGAGCCACGCGCTTGCAGGCCTTCCGCAAGATCCTGCTGCCCTTGCTCGCACCCGGCATCCTGGCCGGCGGGCTGCTGGCCTTCACGCTTTCCATCGATGACTTCGTGGTGACCTTTTTCGTCAAGGGCCCCGGCGCGGACACGCTGCCGGTGGTCATTTACAGCATGATCAAGAAAAGCCGCGAGTTCCCGGTGATCAACGCGCTGAGCACCTTGCTGCTGATCGCCACCTTCCTCGCCGTGTGGGCCTCGCAGCGGCTCACCGCGGAGAAGGCGTGAGGCTTTCCGGCCGTAACAATGCGGTGAAAAACAAAAACGCGCGCTGGAATTCCCCCCGGATTTCGCAGCGCGCGCTATTTGTTCCGAGCCGCCCGGCTATTGCCCTGTTCGAATGACTTCCCCCCGGAGATCGATTCGAATCTTGTGGCTAAACTCGGAACAGGCTGGCGTCCTGCGTGGCCGAAGCCGTCGCTGAACGAGGAAAGAATCCCTTAAAATAAGGATTGTGAAAGCATTTTGAGGTCCCAAATCCGGTCATCGAGTCTCAAATCCGGCCGTAAGCGGGTTTTTGCCAGAAAAGATTGAACGCTTGAAAAACCTTCACTCACGGTTTTGCGATTTCAAAGGGCGAGGCGGGCAGGCGTTCCTGATTGCAGAGATTGGCGCCGGCCGGGTGGTTTTGCCAGGCGTAGCGGACGCGGACGGGATCGGCCACGGCCTTGGAGCGCACGACGAGCGTATCGGCGCCGGTGATTCTGGCATTGGCGGGATGGAAAACGCCGTCCGCCCCGGCGAGGGTGAAGCCCTGCAAGGGCGGGCCGTGGAAGGCGCGCAGGCCGCTGCCGGTCTGGCTGAAGGTGAGTTTCACCCCGCCGCCGATGAAGTTGGCGGAGTCAAGCTCGGGGCCGCCGCGCAGGGTGAGCTTGCCATAGACATCGGTGAGTGGACGGCGTGGCGATCAGCAGGCAAAGGACCGCACTGAGGCGGCGAGTGGCAGGGTTCATGGCATGGTTTTTGGTTTTTGTTGGATCAAATGGAGAGCAGGGAGGCGGCCATGGCGCGGGCCTGTTCGCCGCCGCCGCCGAGCATGCGGACGAGTTCCTGGATGCGGGTCTCGCCGCTCACCGGGAAAAGCCGCGAGCGGGTGCGGCCGTTGGTGACTTCCTTCTCGACGACGAAGTGTAACGACGCAGTGGCCGCCACCTGCGGGAAGTGCGTGATGGCCACCACCTGGTGGCGGGTGCCCAGCACGGCCATCTTGCGGCCCACCGCACGGGCCACCTCGCCGCCGACGTTGGCGTCGATCTCATCGAAGACCATCAGCGGCGTGTCATCCTGATCGGCCAGCGCGGATTTCACCGCGAGCATCACGCGGCTGATTTCTCCGGAGGAGGCGATCTGGCGCAGCGGCAGCAGCGGTTCGCCAGGATTGGGGCCGAACTGGAACTCGACGGACTCGAAGCCCTGCGGCCCGGGTTCGGTGAGAGCAAGCAGCGGTGCTTCGAACGAGGATTGCTTGAAACCGAGGTCCTTGAGCTGGCTGGAAATCTCCTTCGCGAGCTTCGGCGCGGCCTTCTTGCGCAGGGCTGTTAGATTCTTGCCGGCGGCATCGAGCGCGGTGCGGCTGGCGGCGAGCTCCTTCTCCAGCGCCTCGAGTTTCTCGCCGCGGTTCTCGATGGTGTCGAGCCGCGCGGCGGCGCTGTCGCGGCGGGCGAGCACGTCGGCGAGCGAGGGGCCGTATTTGCGCTTGAGCGATTCTAACAGATTCACCCGCTCTTCGAGCACGGCGGCCCCGGCGGGGTCGATGTCAAGCTCCTCGGCGTAGCTTGTCAGATTGGCTTCGAGATCCTGGACTTCGAGCACGGCGGTCTCCAGTGAGGCGGTTTGCTCGCGGATCGAGGGGTCGAGTTTCTCAAGATCGCGCACCAGCCGCTGGACATCGGCGAGTCTTGTTAGAACGCCGTCATCGCCACTGAGCGCGGTGGTGGCGGCGGCAGCGGTTTCCACCAGGCGGCTGGCATTCGAGGCGCGGCGCCAACGGTCTTCGAGGTCCTGCTCGTCCTCGGGCTTCAGATTGGCGGCGTCGATTTCCTGGATCTGATAGCGCAGCAGTTCTATTTCCTGCTCGCTGGCATTTTCCGCATGGCGGAGTTCGTCGAGCTGGATGGCCTTGGAGCGCCATGCGCGGTGGCACTCGCGGTAGGCGGCGTGCGCCTTGTCGCCTCCGGCGTAGGCATCGAGCATGGCGAGCTGGCGCTCGGCGGAGAGGAGCGATTGGTGGTCGTGCGGCCCGTGAAGATCCACCAGGTGCTCGCCGAGGCGCTTGAGCAGGTTTAGGGTGACGGGCGAATCGTTGACGAACTGGCGGTTGGCGTTCTGGCCGATCACGCGGCGCACGATGAGCTGGGTGTCCTCGCAGCGCTCCAGACCGCCGTCCTCGAGGATGGCGTTGATTTCTCGCGGATCGCGCAGCTCGAAGACGGCCTCCACCGAGCAAGATTCCTCGCCGGTGCGGATGAGCGATTTGTCGGCGCGCTCGCCGAGCACGAGCTTGAGGGCGCCGACGATTACGGACTTGCCGGCACCGGTTTCCCCGGTCACGCCGATCAGGCCGGGGCCGAGTTCCCAGACGAGTTCATCGACGAGGGCGAGATTGCGGATTTTGAGCAGAGTGAGCATTGGTTTTGCGGAACGTGGCGGAGTATGCAAAGGTCGCGCCCGGAATCAATGGCGGCGGATCGTTCTTTCACATTTCTCGGCACGGGCACCTCGGTGGGGGTGCCGGTGATTGGCTGCCAGTGCCCGGTCTGCACCTCCGCGGATCCGCGCAACCGCCGCCTGCGCTCCGCCGCCATGCTGCAAATGGACGGCACCCGCGTGCTGGTGGATTCCGGCCCGGACCTGCGGGCGCAGGCACTGCGCGAGGGGCTGCGCGAGATCGATGCGGTGATTTACACCCACGCGCATCTCGACCACGTGGCGGGCTTCGATGAGTTGCGGGCCTTTTGTTGGAGAAAAGACGGCCCGCTGCCGATGCACGCCACGGCGGAATGCATGGAGGCGCTGATCCGGATGTTCGGCTGGGCGTTTTCCGACGAGAACGTCTATCAGGGCTATGTGAAACCCGACGCCCGGATCATCGACGGGCCGTTTTTTTACGGCGACCTGAAAATCACTCCGTTGCCGGTGGAGCACGCGGCGGTGGAGACCATCGGCTACCGCTTCGATCACCCCCACACGCGCAGCCTCGCCTATCTGCCGGACGTCAAGCGCGTCCCCAACGACACCATGTGGCACCTCCGCGGCGTGGATGTGCTGGTGGTGGACGCGTTGCGGCCGCAGCCGCATCCCACGCATTGCTCGATCGGCGAGTCGCTGGAGATTATCCGCGAGGCGGAGGCCGGCGAGGCATGGCTCACCCACCTCGGCCATGAAAACGATCACGCGAAACTGGGCATGGAGCTGCCGGCCGGCGTGCATGTGGCATGGGACGGGCTCAAGATCCCGCTTTGAGAAATTCTAACAACGTCGGAAACCGACCATGAAATCCCGCCCGCTTTGTCCGCCCTTGCCACGCTCGCCACCATGGCTGCGGCGGAACCTGCCACCTCCAAACCCATGCTTTCCTCCGCCGAGCGGCAGCAGCGTTTCCACCAGCGGATAGTCGATTACCAAAGCTCCAAGGACACCTCCCCGCTTCTGATCTGCGTGTTTGGCGACAGCGTCACACAGGACTGGATGAAAAACGAGAAGCTCGACCCGGCAAACGTCTATCACGCGCTGGTGGCATACTGCTTGGTTCGCGAGGAAGCATCCTCGTCGAGGGCAATACATTTCACAGCCCGGGTGCGGCCATTTTGCTGGAGGGAGACGCCCGGTATTGGTTCGAAAAAGGCGGCGTTCGGGATCTTGTGATTCGAATCAATATCTTCGATAACGTGAATTACGGAGTCTGGTGCAACGGAATCATCGAGGCCGCAGCGCACATGGATCCTGATTACCTGCCGACCAGCCGCTACAACAAAAACCTGCTCGTCGAACAAAACCTATTCCGCGTCTTCGACGGCACTCCGATCCTCTACCTAGAGTGTGTGGAAGGGGTTGTCTTCCGCGAAAATACCATTGAGAAAACCACCGCCTACCCGGATGCGAGACCGTCAGCCGAGCAGCATCTCATCAGAAATTGCAGCGGCGTTCAGCTGGAGGGGTGAGCCCCGGAGTCTACGCTCTTCGTCGGCTTCTCGAAAACAAAGCGCACATGGCGCTGGATCTAATTGCCGAGGAATTCCAAGGAATTACCCATCCATGCTTGACTGTTCGATTCCGCGATTCTTGTCACTTTATGGGATTAAGTATTACCGAATAAGCCCGATGATGAACCACATCCTGTCCGTCAAGTTCGGCACCCTGGCTGTCGAGCTCTTGATCAAGAACGCGGCGATCATTGGCGTTGATCTTGCCGTATGCGGCAGCTTAACGGATGCGGCTCCATTCCACTTCATGCGCCACGAAATCAAACAAAACAAATCACGGGTCAGGCGGCCAACGGTCTCGCAAATCGGCAACTCTGCCAAAAGAGGCCTTGTGCCGACCGAGGCAGGTGCAAGGTTTATTCGCAACTTCATTAGCTTCTGACCATGAGTAATGTCACATATCGCCAGATCTCCAAGGAGACCGGTTTCTCAATTGGGACCGTGTACCTAGCGTTCAAGAATAGCACGCGAATCTCGCCGGCTACGCGCTCAGTGATTCTCAAGTGCGCCGAACGATTGCACTATGCGCCGTCTCCATATCAGCGGCAGCTCATGGCCGAGATCCGCAAGAAGCCGACAGAACGAAGGTGCCTGGAGCTGGGTTTCATCAACAACTGGTCGCATTCTTTGGTGCAGGCCCCCGATGAGCCGCTGAAGAAAATGTTTCAACGAGCCACCCGGCGCGCAGAAGAACTCGGCTACCGATGGCAGGAATACTGGACGCATGAGTCAAGCCAGTTGCTCAATAAAATGGACATCGAAATGTGGCAGAAATCCGTCGATGGCATCTTAATCTTCCCGCCGAGGCATATCGGCTTCATTCCTCATTTGCAAAAATCGAAAGTTCCCGTCTTCGTGGTCGGACTTAATCTTCCCGAGCTCAACTATCCTTGCGTGGAGGCCGATCACTATTTCAACGCCGAGTTGGCCTGCATGAAACTGATTGCGAAAAAATGCAAACGGATTGGCTTTGTGTTGGATTCGTTCTTTCACGAATCCCCATTTTCACGCTTCGAGGGCGCATTTCGTGCAACGATCGCGCGAAGCGGCCTGGCGGCGATTGAGCCGTTGCTCTGCGAAGGCAGCGATGTCGCTGAGATTGCCCGATACATCGAAGATCATCGCTGCGACGGGATTTTGACTGTTGCAAACTGCGATCCGGCTGCTGTCGCGCGGGCCGGCGGGAAATTCGCCAAACGCGTCAAGCTGGCCTGCTATGGAGGATGGTCGGTGGAAGATGCGCGACGCGGAGTTCCCGGCGTTGACGATAGAAACGAAGTGATTGGAGCCATTGCCGTCGAACAACTCGCCCTGGCGATTGAATCGCAAGTCTGGCCTCTGCCCAATGGGCCGTTCCGCATTCATGTTCCCGGAGTGTGGACGGAGCCACAGGCGCGAAGCTGATGCAAGCCTCCAACGCAAGCTCGGTTGACTGTACAACCAAGCTTGGCTTGAGACATTCATTCACTCGGATTACTACTAACTCATGTCACACAAAACTTATAAGACCGCGGCGTATTACTTTCCTAATTATCATGTCGATGCGATGAATGAGGAGGCGATGGGGGCTGGATGGACGGAATGGGAGCTCCTCAAAAAAAGCTCCATCAGATACCCCAATCACAAGCCTCAAGCTTTCCCGACCTGGGGTTTTTTCGACGAAGCCGACCCCGCCTTCATGAGGCGGCAGGTTGACGAAGCTTCGCGCATCGGAATCGATGCGTTCCTGTTCGATTGGTATTGGTTCAAGAATCAGCCGTTTCTCAGTCGGCCCTTGGACGAGGCCTTTATTCAGAACGGCGCGGGGAAGAAAATGGAGTTTGCCCTCATGTGGGCAAACATGCACTGGCATGACATTTTTCCGGCAGGCAATGTTTCTTTTGATAAGCAGCGCGTCATCTTCGAAAACGAACCTTCGGCCAGGATCTGGGATGCGATGACAGATCACATCGCAAGCAACTATTTCACTCAACCGAACTACCTGTGCATTGATGGGCGGCCATTCTTTTTTATCTTCGACCTGCAGAATTTCATCGAGGGTTTTGAGAGCCTTGAGAAGGCAAGCGAAGCGCTTCGCAAGTTTGACGACAAAGCCCGTGCCGTGGGCCACCAGGGCGTGCACTACTCATTTCGCGCGAGCCAGAAGATTGCTCTCGCTTCGAGTTGGTCACTATCCTTGTCCCAAAAAGAAGTGGCGGCCCGCTTAGGCATCAGCAGCGTCGGCGACTACGGCTGGGAGTTTGAGAACCCTATGGATGGGAATTTCTTTCCAGAATATCCAACCGAAAAATGGGCGGATGCAAACATGGCATCGTGGGCATCGAAAGCCTCCGAACTTGAGCTGCCATACAGCCCATGCGTGCAGGTGGGATGGGATTCAACAAGCCGCTGCGTCCAAGGCCAGGACTTTGAGCCCATTGGTTATCCTTGGTGGCCTGTGGTGGCCGACAACGGCGCGGTGACTTTACAGCGGAGCCTCGAGGCGGCAAAGAAATTTGCCGAAGAGCACAAGTCCCCTCTCATCACAATCAATGCATGGAATGAGTGGACGGAAGGGAGCGTTCTCCTGCCGTGCGAAAGGCATGGAGAATCCCGGTTCAACGCAGTCAAAAATGTTTTTGCCCAATGAAATCCTTAACAGCATGCATGTTGTCAGTTGGGCTTTTTGCCCAAACCGCATTTGCCACTGAAGGCAGTTCGAGTAGCTCTCAGCCCCTGCGAGTTCTCGTGCTCGAGGCTCGGGGAAAAGAAAGGCAGTATTCGGAGACGTTCAAGGCCCTCGGTTGGCAACCAACGGCCATTCAGCAGCCGTTCACGAATCTCTCGGAAGCCCTCACCGGTAAGGACATTGTGGTCGGGACGGATTCATTGGACCTCATCCCTGCCAACATGGCGGAGCAGCTTAAAGCGTTTTTGGAGCGTGGAGGCGCGTTGTTCTTGCCTGATGTGGCTGCCGTGGGGATCGGCGCTTTTCTTTCCGGGGAAAAGGATGTTAGGACTGGTGCGCCAGCGTTTTACCCGGGTGGTTCGCGAATGCTGCCCGTCGCGCGCTTCAACAAGCGGTCATCATTGTTGAATTGGCCACAGCAAGTGCCGCGTACCCCGGAGGCTCTCTACAACCCGGCGGGTTGGCAGGCGAATCACTTGAACAAATTTGGATTTCTCGGTCTGCCGGACGACTGGATCCGTATCGCGTATAACGTCCTTGATCAACCGGTTCTGGCCAGCAAACGCATCGGGCGTGGCTTGGCTATACTGAGTCCGCTTCCTCTGTGGGACACCTCTATCTGGGACGCCCGTTTCATGGCGCCGCTGTTGGCCAATGCCGTGGCGACCGTGCAATCCCAGGGTGATGATCCCGCCGCAGCCGCATGGGCTGCCATCGAGAGTGCGCGGGTGGTTTCCGACACAAATGCCATCCTTCACGGCGGTGACGAGGTGTTCCCTTTGCAAATGTCCCATGTGGTGAGCAATTCCCAATGGGAGAACAGCCAGTGGTATCGCGACGGTCTTGCATCAGGACGCTTCACCCTTAAGCCTTGGCAGGAGCAGGTCCGTGAAGTGGCCGATGTTGGTTGTAACACAATTTCGTTCACAGTGGCTTATACGAAAAACCCAAGAGAGGTGATGGATTTCGCGGCGTCACTTAAATTGATGGTAAAACCCGACACTTGGGGCAAACTGCCGCTCCCCGAACATCCCGGAAATGTCCTCATGTGGGATATCATTGACGAACCGGATCTTCACCTCATGCCAGTGGCGGAGTTTGTGGAGTTTACACGTAAAACACGCGCCGCTGATCCGACGACCCCTATCTTCGTGAACGTAGGCATCGCCAAGTTCGACGAGTATTCCAAATACGGAGACATCATTGGAACAGATGCCTACCCCGTCCCGATTGGGCCGCTGACGGAGATAAGCATTCGGACGCGTCAGGCGCGCATTCTCACCAATGGCCTTCCCGTAGTTCCCTACATTCAGATTTA
>RPOS01000046.1 GCA_003820635.1 Verrucomicrobiaceae bacterium
AAAAACCGGGGAATGGTGCCCAGGATCTTGCCCTGGGTGCCCTTGCCTGAGCCGGGTGCTCCAAGAAAGATGAATGCGGGGTTTCTTTGAAATTTCTCGGTGGGAGTCATTGGAAAGTCGGCAACCTATGGAGGCCCGGCCAGCGCGGCAAGTATCAAGTCATCCCGGGATTTCCTCTGGAAACCGGGCCTGCCGAGCTCGCGATTCACCGCCGAAACGCTTGCGGGACATCGTTTCACTCCGCAAGCTCGCCGGGTGATCCGGTTTGCGGTGCTTGGCAGTGGCAGTGGTGGAAACTCGGCAGTGGTCGAGTGCGGCGGCGTGCGCCTGCTCATCGATGCCGGCCTGAGCGCCAAGCAGCTTTGCCTGCGCCTCGCACAGCTCGGCATCCAGCCGGAAAATCTCGACGGCATCCTGCTCACCCACGAACACGGCGATCACGTGAAGGGCCTCAAGGTTTTCCTCAAAAAACATCCCGTGCCGGTGTTTGCCACGCCCGCCACGCGCAAGGTCATTCAGATCCAGGGCATCGAGGGCGGGACTTGGAAAACCTTTGAAACCGCCCAAACCTTCAGCATCGGCGCGGCCGTGATCCAGAGCTTCACCGTGCACCACGATGCCGTGGATCCGGTGGGCTTCGTCATATCCCACAACTCGCGCCAACTCGGCGTCGTCTCCGACGTCGGCCACGTCACCCGCAGCATGATCGAGCGCCTGCGCGGACTGCACGGATTGTTTGTCGAGGCAAACTACGAGGATCACCTTTTAGAAGCCGACACCAAGCGGCCATGGCAGACCAAGCAGCGCATCAGCTCGCGCCACGGGCATTTGTCAAACGATCAGGTCGCCGAGCTCATCCGCGAGATCGCCCACCCGGAGCTCGGGCGCGTGGTGCTCGGGCACTTGAGCTCGGACTGCAACAAGCCGGACATCATTCTAACCCGGCTGCGCGCATGCCTGACGGAAATGGGCCACCACCACGTGGGCCTGCACTGCGCCTGCCAGGAAGAACCGACGGAATGGTTTGAACTTTGAATCCAATGACCGATCACACCGAAATGCTTATCGAGCTCGCCCTGTCCGAGGACATCGGCGGCGGCGATGTGACCTCGCTTTATTTCATCCCGGAGGAGCGCCGGGCGAGGGCCTTTGTGGCGGCACGGCGGGAAGGTGTGGTTTCCGGCATGGAAATCGCGGCGCGGGTATTTTCAAAAGTCGATCCCACACTGGAGGTGGAGGTTCTCATCCCGGATGGCAGCCGCGTTTGCGAAGGGGCGCTGTTGATCCGCGTGGAAGGTAGTGCGCGTTCGATTCTAACAGCGGAGCGCACCGCACTCAATTTCCTCCAGCGCCTCAGCGGCGTGGCTACGCTCACCGCCGCTTATGTCGAGGCAATCAAGGGCACCTCCGCCCGCATTCTCGACACCCGCAAGACCACTCCCGGCTACCGCCTGCTGGAGAAACAGGCGGTCCTGCACGGCGGCGGCGTGAATCACCGCATGGGCCTCTACGACCGCGCGATGGTGAAGGACAACCACCTCGTGGCCGAAGGCGGGCCGGCTGCGATCCAAGCTGCGATCCGGCGCGTGAAGGCCGAGCGGCCGACCGTCGAAGTGGAACTGGAGGCGGATGAAATCGGCCAAGTGCAGGCATTTCTCAGAATGGAGGGCGTCGATCACATCCTGCTGGACAACATGACTCTGGAAGAACTGTGCGAGGCCGTGACCGCACGTGGCGAGAGAGGCACGCCAATGCTCGAAGCCAGCGGCGGAGTGAATCTGCAAACCGTGCGCGAGATCGCGGAAACCGGTGTCGATTTCATATCCGTTGGCGCTCTCACCCACTCCGCGCCGGCGCTCGATATCGGCCTGGATTTCACACCGATCTGTCATGAGTGAAGAGTTCGCCCCTGCTGCTGCGGATTTTCCAGATCCCTTCCGCCTGCTGGTTCGCGAAACGGCGGGCTCCACCAATGACGAGCTGCGCGCGCTGGCCGAAGGCGGCGCACCGGACGGACTGGTCGTGCTCGCATTGGAGCAAAGCGCCGGACGCGGGCGGCGCGGGGCGGCATGGTTTTCGCCGCCGGGAGAATCGCTCGCGTTTTCCATCCTCATCCGGCCGGATGAACCAAAAGCCTTGTGGCCGCGCCTCGCCCTGGCCACCGGTCTCGCCGTGGCCGAGGCCGTGGAATCGTTTGGCCCCGCCGCCGGAATCAAGTGGCCCAACGATGTCTGGATCGGTCGCCGCAAGGTGGCGGGCATCCTGGTGGAGGCCGGCAGGGACTACGTTATCATCGGCATCGGTCTGAATGTGAGCAGCACCCGGTTTCCGCCGGAAGTCGCGGAAATCGCCACCTCCCTGCGCCTCGAAACCGGACTCGAACACTCGCGCCACGAAGTGCTGGCGGCCATCATCCGCAGCTTCGCCCGGCACAGCCGCGAAATCGGCAAGGACTTCGACCACCTGCTGGACTCCGTGCGCCAGCGCTGCGTGCTCACCGGCCAGCGGGTCTCGCTGACCACTTCCAACGGCCCGCGACAGGGAGTCATCGAGGGCATCGCCCCGGGCGGCGAATTGCTGCTTCGTACGGATACGGGACTGGAACGCCTGATCCAGGCCGATGAAGTGCGGATCCTCTGCTGATCTGCGAAAATCCGGTTTCCATTTCAGCCACGCACGCCAGACTGGCGGCATGAAACTCCCCAGTTGGTTCTGGCTTCCGGTGATCACCCTCGCACTTGCGGGCTGCTCGCTCTTCGGTCCGAAAAAGGCGGATTCCCCTGCCGAAACACCCGAAACGGCAGCGCCGAAACTCGTCGGCCGCATCGCCTCGATCCCGGCGGACAAACGTTTCGTGCTGATTCAAAGTTACGGCAGCTGGAAAATCGAGCCGGGCACGATTTTAACCACCCGCGGGCCCGACGAAAGCACAGCCAACCTGCTCGTCACGGGCGAATCCCTCGGCCACTTCGCCGCCGCTGACCTCCAATCCGGGACGGTCGAAATCGGCGATGCGGTGTATTCCCAGCACATTCCCAAACCTCCCTCCGCCCCCGCTGACATCCAAACCGTGCCGGAACTCCCTGAAAATCAGCAGAAAGTTGAAACTGAAAAAGTTCAAAAAAATAATTAAGATTTAAAGAATTCTTTTCTTTTAAAACCTCTTTGATTTGCGTATTTTCAAAAAGTCCCGAGCAGCACAGACGTTGAACTAAAAAATAATTCATTTTAGGGTTGATAAATATCCGGCTTTCCGGGTAGCCTCTCAACCGCAATGGCTGTGCCCCCTTACATGTCCCGAAACATGAACACTACAACCAGCCATAATGAAAACCATGAACGCCACGGGCGCTTCGGTGAAAGCCGACGCGGATCGTCTTGCTGACTTCGTCCTGTTTACCCAGCGGAGCTGCATCCTCAACCTGTCCACCGAACTCAACAAAGGCAACGTCTCGTTTCCACAGTTCTTCCTGCTGACCTACCTCTCTAGCGAGGATTATCTGACGATGTCGGATATCGCCAAGAAAATGGGTCATTCGACCGCGGCCGCCACCGGTCTGGTCGATCGTCTGGAGAAACTGGCCTATGTCGAGCGTATCCACGCCGCCGAAGATCGTCGCAAGATCATGGTGCGCATCACCGCGAAGGGAGTCGAACTCGTTTCCAAGATGCGCAAGGAGATCGCGAGCGACCTTGCCGGAATCCTGGCCGGCATGGACGAAGACCAGGCTGAAGCCGTCGAGCACACGAAGCGGGCCATCCAGGGCCGTGCCATCGCGTGATCGCAGGGAAAACCACCTGATCCGCCAGATCCCACTTGGCGAATCCCACCCGCCTCCGTCACCATCCCCCCCGGTGACGGAGGCGTTCCCATTTCTGGATGCAATCAATGCGCTGCCCGGCGTGCGTGCCGGGTGGATCGAGCGCGTGCCGGACCTGCCAATCACCGGCGACCGCGACGAGGCGATGCGGCAGTTGCGGCCGTTTCATGAGGCGGCGATCACCCGCTTCGCGGCAAATGCCAGCAGCTGGTGGCGCGCCGAGCAGGTGCATGGAAATGCCGTGGCCCTGGTGCCGGGCAGCCCACAAAGCCTCGCGCCGGATGGCCTGCCCGTCGTGCCCGGCGTGGATGGCTTGATCACCGCCGGGCACGGTGTGGTGCTGGCGATTTACGTGGCCGATTGCGGGGCGCTCTGGCTGGCGGACCGGAAAAGCGGCGCGATCGGCTTGCTGCATTCCGGCAAGAAGGGCACGGAGTCGGAGATTTTGGACAAAGCGCTCGACCAAATGGCGGAAAACTTCGGCACCCGCCCGCAGGACGTGACCGCGGTGCTTGGCCCGTGCATCCGCCCGCCGGACTACGAGGTGGATTTCGCCGCCGAGATCGGGCGTCAGGCAGTCCGCGCCGGAGTGGGAAATTTCATCGACTGCGGGCTCAATACCGCGTCAGATTCCGTGCGGTTTTACAGCTACCGCAAGGAGCTTGGGAAAACCGGCCGCATGATGGCCTTGATTGTCCGCGATGATTCCCCGCCATGAGCACTCTCACCCTGAAAGCCCCCGCCAAGCTCAACCTTTCGCTGCATGTCATCGGCAAGCGCGATGACGGATTCCACGAGATCGACACCCTAATGGTGAAACTGCCGGGCTTGGCGGATGAGATCGGATTCCAGAAAGCCGGCGCATTTTCATTTCACTGCGACGATTCCACACTGGCGGCCGATGAAGCCAATCTGGTGGTCAAGGCGGTGCGCGCTTACGAGGCGGCGGCCGGCATTTCCTGCAAGTTCGCCATCACTCTGAAGAAGGCGATTCCCCACGGCGCAGGCCTCGGCGGTGGCAGCAGCGACGCAGCCACCACGTTGCTCGGGCTCGACCAACTCCACGAGGGCAAACTCGGCGCGAAGCGGCTTCACGAAATCGCGGCGGCGCTGGGCTCGGACATCCCGTTTTTTCTCAAACCC
The DNA here is from genome assembly GCA_003820635.1 of Verrucomicrobiaceae bacterium. The sequence continues at coordinate 4,965 of RPOS01000046.1, forward strand.
GGAGCCGCCCGTTGCACCGGGCGCGGTGAAATCATCGCCAGCGTCCCCTCGCCTGCCGCGCTGCGGGTGCTGCTTCTCAAGCCCGCGTTTGGGGTGCCCACGCCGGATGCTTACGGCCGCTGGGGCGGATCGAAGGAACTCCCGGGCATCCTCTATGCCACGCAGGACATTGAGGGCACCGGGTTGGTCAACGACCTGGAGCGCCCGGTATTCGAAAAGCACCGTTTCCTGGCAGAACTCAAACAATGGCTGCTGACACGCGACGAATGCGCCGCCGCGCTGCTGGCGGGGTCCGGCTCCACCATGTTTGCCGTGCTCCGCGAGGAAGCCGACGCCGCCGCACTGGCCAAGGCCGCCCGCCAGGAACTCGATCCCGGGCTCTGGCATTGGGCGGGAAAAACCGGCGCGTGAAATGGTGCTACCAGCGCACGGCTCATTCCTGCCAGATCTTGCGATAAACCGTCGGCGGCCAATCACAGCGTCGGCCATTTTATCTTCGATTGGTATCATGATGATGACGGGCCGTTCCTTTCCCGTGCGCTCGATGAGGGCTTCCTTGGCGCGCCGAATCCGAAGGGCCTGCGCTTCTCGCTGATGTGGGTGAACCACGACTGGCTCGACATCTTTCCCGCCCGGCCCGATGCCGCGCCGGAGAAATTGTATCCGGGCCCGGTGACTCCGGAAACGCTCGACCGCATCGCCGCCCATGCCTGCGAGCGCTATTTCTCGCATCCGCACTACTTCAGGATCGGCGGCCTGCCCTATTTCTCGATGTATGAAGCCGCACTTGATGCCTGCCCGATTCCGGTTTTCCCGAACGTGTCGATGGGCTGGAACCCCGGCGCCCGCACCGATCCCTCGCTGCCGTGGGATCTGAGCGCCGATGATCCGTTTTCCAACGTGCTGCGCAACAACACGCCCGAGGCCTTTGAAAATGCCATCCGCCGCGCACTCGACGTGGTGGCTCCGGTGGCGGGTGAAACGATGGTCACCATCAACGCGTGGAACGAATGGACCGAGGGAAGCTATCTCGAACCGGACACCGTTCACGGCATGGCCTAATCCGGCGCGCCACTCAGGGCACCAAGGATTGATCGCGGTAGGTTCCGGCGGGCACGGTCCTGGTTTCCGTGCCGGAGTTGGTCACTTGCACATCGTTCTCGATGACGACGCCCGGCGCGAAGCGGACGGGACCGCTGACCTTGAGGCTGCCGCAGCCGATGAGGCTCGGCACACCGAGCGATTCGATGGAATCGACGAGTTTGTATTCGTCCGAGAGGGCAATGACGGGGGGCTTGCCCTGCCGCGAGGCGTGCAGGCGGACCTGGCCGTTTTCGAGAACCTCGTAAGCGTCCGAGCGCAGGGCGAGAAGGTCGCCGGTGGTTTTCACCGGGGCGAAACGGCTGCGCGGCACGTCGATGGCGGTGGATCCGTCAAAACACTCGATCGCCGCGCCCATCGCGCTTTCAAGCTGGATCACGGGCGTGGATTTCTTGTCGCGCGGATCGACGGTCTTGTTGTTGCGGATCATCGGCAACGGCAGCACGCCATCGTCCGCTGCGAGTTGTTCTTTCAATAGATCGAGGCGCAGCCAGAGACTGTTGGTGTTGAAGTATTGGTGGCGGTCGATGTCTTGGAATGCATCGAGATCGGCGTCCGGGCATTGGGCCACCTCGCGGAGAAGCAGGCGTCCATCCGCCTTTCGTTTCGCAAGGTGGCCACCCTTGCGGTCGGCGGCGGTGCGGCGTGTCACTTCCATGAGAAACGGCGCGCCGGAATCCGCGAAGTGTCGCAGGATGGCGGGATCCAGAATCGCTCCGAGGTTGTCCGAGTTGGAAACAAAAGCATATCTAACACCCTCGGCGAGCAGGCGGTCGAGCCAACCGCTGCCGACGAGTGCCGGGTAAAGATCGCCGTGACCGGGCGGGCACCATTCAAGTGTGGGATCGGCCGGCCAGCAGACCGGTTCCATGGTCGCAGCATCGATCTTGGGAATCTGGTTTTGCATCAACTCCACCTCGGCGGCATCCGCCAGACCCTCGCCGCGATAGCGCTGGAGATGGGCCAGTGTGTCCCCGCTGGTGCTGAAGCTGTTCATCAAAAGCAGACGGACGGGCGCGCCGCTGGTTTTGCGAAGGTCGAGGATCTGGCGCACCATCAGATCGAGGAAATTCACGCCATCGCGCACGGCGAGCAGGCTTTTAGGCCCCTGCAGGCCCATGCTGGTGCCCAGACCGCCATTGAGCTTGATGACGACGGCTTGCGCGAGCAATGCGGCGTCCGCCGGGACCACACCGGCCAGACTTTCCAGTGAAGCCAGGCCCGTTGCGGGCGCGATGCATTCCTCGGGGATCATGCCGCTTTCATTCCGCAGCAGGGATTCGTAATTCCGGCGGAAGGCGCGGATCGCGGCGTCTCCCATCCCGGCGGCGGTCATTTTTTGTTCGAAAGCGGCGAAGTTTCCCATGGCAGTGTGGATTGGTGGCCGGAAAATGCCTTTCACGAGACTGCAGGTCACGCGGAAAATCAAGGAACACAGGTGCCTCGTCCACACTGGCGCTGTAAAAAAGAATGTTGGCGAGACGCCAACACTCCATGATGGTTGCGCCATGACCCGCTTCCGCCCTTGCATCGACCTCCACCAGGGAAAAGTGAAACAAATCGTTGGCGGCAGTCTGCGGGACGATGGCTCGGAACCAACGGAGAATTTCGTCTCGGACAAGCCGCCCGCGTGGTTCGCGGAAACATTCCGAAACGACCGGCTGACCGGCGGGCATGTCATCAAGCTCGGGCCCGGCAATGACGCCGCGGCCCGCGAGGCGCTCTCCGCTTGGCCGGGCGGACTGCAAATCGGCGGCGGAATTTCCGCGGGGAACGCGCAGGAGTGGCTGGATGCCGGGGCGAGCCATGTGATTGTCACCTCGGCCTTGTTTGATGCGGAGGGGGAATTTCTATCAGAAACGCTGGATGCGCTGGTGAAGGCGATCGGTGCGGACAAACTCGTCATTGATCTCTCCTGCCGCCGCACTCCGCACGGCTGGAAGGTGGCGATGAACCGCTGGCAGACGCTCACTGATCTCGAAATCACCCACGCCACGCTCGACCGGCTGGCACCGCATTGCGCCGAGTTCCTGATCCACGCCGCCGATGTGGAAGGGCTCTGCGGCGGCATCGATGCGGATCTCGTTTCCCTGTTAGGCAGCTGGGGGAAAATCCCGGTCACCTATGCCGGCGGCGCGGCGACGATGGCTGACGTGCTGCTCGTCGAAAGCGCCGGCCAGGGCAAGGTGGATGTCACCGTGGGCAGCGCGCTGGATCTCTTCGGCGGCAAGGGGCTGGGCTACCGGGAGCTTGTGGCATGGAACCGCCGGGCGGGCTGAACCCGTCGCACTTCCAGGCGGTCCCAGTAGGCGCAGTCGCGCCAATCCGCGAAGGCATCGCGATACGGACGCAAGCGGCTGCCAGTCGCAACGGAATCCCCGGCGACGAGCACCTCGTTCATGGCCTCGGCGGACTTGATGGCGCGCACCACGGGGAAATTTCCCGTTAGAATCCGGCGGGTGAGCGATTGCATCGTGCGGTGGCCGGCACCGGTCACCAGATTCACCGCGAGCACGCCGCCCGGGGCAACCGCCCGGCGGAGGTTTTCCAACAAGGCCGGATCCCATGCCCGTGGACGGAAAACATCGGTCTTGCCAGCCAGATAGATGTCATCAAACACCACATCGAAAGTGCGGCGGCTTTCCGCCAGCCATGGATAGGCGTCGCCGAGGATCACCTCGATGCCGAGTTCATCCAAGGCCATGTGCTGGCGCGCGAGCGAGACGATTTCCGGGTCGATGTCGATCGCCGTGAGGCGGCAATCCGGCAGCAGGTGGCGCAGGATGCGGAAGGCGGTGCCGCCCGCAAGACCGAGCATCAACACCGAGCGCGGCGGATGATGTTTCCCCAGCAGCGCCGAGGCCGCGATCATGTCCCATGCGAGGCCGGTGAGGAAACGCTTGCGGTGGAAGGAGGCGTGAATCGCGCCAGCCACGCGGAACTCGGTGGCGAGATCCGATTTCCAGATCTCCAACGATTGATGGCTGGTGTGGACAGTCTCCGTGCGACGCATGATGGGTGAAGCGTGAACGGATATTCCGGGGAGGGGAATTGGAAACCGTCAGGCTCGTGGCGGCGGTTTGTAACCGCCATGCCCGAATTCGACAATAAGCGATGGAGGCGGCAAGCTGGTTTAGATCGGGTTGGTTGGGCATGGCGGATGCAATTTGCCTTCGGCCAACCGGGATGCGCTTCGCGTCATTGTTGAGTCGCTATCGCTACTTCTGGTTTGCCGCCACTTTGATGCTTCCTGAGTTCCCGTTCGCGCAGCCAGAGGAAGATGACCGGCGTGACGATGAGGATGTGGATCAGACTGGAAATCATTCCGCCGATCACAGGAGTGGCGAGTGGTTTCATGACTTCCGCTCCTTGGCGGTGACTCCACATGATGGGCAGCAGGCTGCAAACGATGGTGGCCACGGTCATCACCTTGGGACGCAGGCGCAGCCGCGCGCCGTCCTTCACGGCCTGCATGAGGTCCGCGCTGGAAAACGCCGCGCCTTTTTCCGCCATGCGGGCTTTCACGGTTTCCTCCAGATAGACGACCATCACCACGCCGGTCTGCACGGCGGTGCCGAAGAGGGCAATGTAGCCGACCCATACCGCGCCGTTGAAATTGTAGCCGAGCAGTTTCTGCAAAAGCACGCCACCACTCAGCGCGAAGGGCACGGCGAGCATGACGTGCGCCGCTTCCAGAGCGCTGTGATAGACGAGGTAGAGCAGCACGAAGATCACCATCAAAACGATCGGAAACACCATCTGCATCGTCTTCACGAAGCGGCGCTGGTTTTCATATTCACCGGTCATCTTCCAGGTCATGCCTTCCCAGTTCACGGTCTTGAGTTTCCGCTCCACCTCCAGAACGAAGCCGCCGAGGTCGCGGTCTTGCACGTTTGCCTGCACATAACTACGGAGGCGTCCATTTTCCGAGGCGATCTCGTTCGCTCCTACCTGACGAGTGATCTTCGCGACCATTCCTAACGGTATGTAGGGAGTGTTCGCGCCATCGCCGCCACTGGCAGGAGCTGCCGCAGATGCCACTCCACCGCCCATGCCTCCACCGCCTTGCGGGGCGGCGTTCGCAGCGGCCATGCCCGGCTTCGCGGCGATGAGAATGCGGCTGAGTTTCTCGATGTCATCGCGCTCGCCGCGTTCGACGCGAATCTGGATGGGGAAACGCTGCCTGCCCTCGATGGTGGTGCTGACGTTCTTGCCGCCGATGGAAATCTCCACCGCGTCCAGCACGTCCTTCGCGCTCAGGCCGTAACGCGCCATCGCGGTGCGATCCACCTCGATGTTGAGATAGGGCTTGCCCTGCACGCGCGATGGGGAAACTCCGGCCGCGCCTTCGATGCTGTTGATGAGTTTTTCGATCTCGAAGGCCTTGCGCTGGATGGCGTCGAGATTGTCGCCATAGATCTTCACGCCGACCTGGGCGCGGATGCCGGTGTAGAGCATGAGAATCCGGTTCTCGATCGGCTGGAGCAGCGCGGGCACATAGCCGGGAACTTGTTTCATCTTCTCGGTGAGCTCGGCCTTGAGCTTTTCCATCGTCATGCCATCGCGCCACGCGGGGTTGCGCTTCACGCGGAATTTCCCGTCGGGGATGTATTCCGGTTTGAGCATGATGGTGGTTTCAAGCATCTCGGTGGGAGCTGGATCGGTGGCGGTTTCGAAACGACCGAGCTTGCCTGCCACGGTTTCCACCTCGGGAGTTTGGGCGATGACCTTGTCCTGCCACGACATCACGCGCTGGATTTCCTTGAGTCCGGTCTTCGGCATCATCACCGGCATGTAGAGCAAGCTGCCCTCGTTGAGCGGCGGCATGAACTCGCGGCCGAAGCCGGTGACCAGCGCCGCAACCCGCGGGTAGCCGGCGTCGCGGATTTGTTTCACCGTGGCGCGAGGCAATCCGAATGCCTCTAACAACGCGAAGCAAAGAATGAGGAACGCGCCCGTGATGACGGTCTTGCGGTGATGGAGCGCCCAGTTGAGCGCGGGTTCGTAGATCCTGAGGAGGAACTTCATCACAATGTTCTTGTCCTCGGAATGGAAGGGGCCGCGCACGAGCAGTGAGCACAGCACCGGCACCAGCGTCACGGCCAATAGCGTGGAACCGATCATCGCGAAGGTCTTGGTGAAGGCCAGCGGGTGGAACAGTTTCCCCTCCTGGCCGGTGAGCGCGAAGACCGGCACGAAGGCGAGGATGATGATGGCCATCGCGAAGAAAATCGGGCGACCCACCTGTTTGCAGGCGGCGAGCGTCGTTTCCCAGGTTTCAGGCCGGGTGAGTGGCCGGCCTTTTTCCTCCCCAGCTTTCTCGCAATGTCGGATGACGTTTTCCGTCACGACAATCGCCGCGTCCACGAGAACGCCGATGGCGATGGCAATGCCGGTAAGCGACATGATGTTGCTGGTGATGCCGAACTCCTTCATCAGCAGGAAGGAGATGAGGATCGAGATCGGCAGCGGCAGCGTGACGATGAGAATACTGCGGAAGTGCCACAGGAAAATGATGTGCGCGAGCGTGACGAGGATGACTTCCTCGATGAGCGCGTGTTTCAACGTGTCTATCGTGCGGTCGATCAATTCGCTGCGGTCGTAGAACGGCCGGATCGTCACTCCGGGCGGCAGACTGGATGAAATATCGTCGATCTTATCCTTCACCCGCTCGATGACGGCCTTCGCATTTTCACCGGTGCGCATGACCACCGTGCCGCCGACGGCTTCATGGCCGTTCAAATCCAACGCGCCGCGCCGGTAGTCACCGCCGATCTGGACGGTGGCGATGTCCTTCAAATAGATCGGCGTGCCGTCCACCGCCTTGACGGTGACGAGTTCGAGATCCTCCGGTCCGGTGACGAGGCCGATGCCGCGCAGGACGAACTCCGCGCCGTTTTCCTCGACGGTTTTACCGCCGACGTTGAGGTTGGCGTTTTGCACGGCGGTCATCACCTCCATCAAGGTGACGCCTGTGGCGCGCATTTTGGTCGATGAAAGCTCGACCTGATACTGTTTCACAAAGCCGCCGATGCTGGCCACCTCCGCCACGCCCTGAACGCTGGCGAGGTCATAACGGATCTTCCAATCCTGGAGCGAGCGGAGTTGCGCCAGATCATAGCCGCCGTCCTTCGCCTTTTCCGGATCGACGTGCAGGTAATACTGATAGACCCAGCCGAGGCCGGAAGCATCCGGCCCGAGCTGTGGCGTCACGCCATCGGGCATTTGTCCTTGGAGGAAATTCAGGCGCTCCAGCACCCGGGCGCGGGCGAAGTAGGTGTCGATCTTGTCCTCAAAGATGATGGTGATCAGTGAGAAGCCGAACATCGAGGTGGCGCGCACCTCTTTCACTCCGGCTAGACCTTGCAAGCCGGTGGAGAGTGGAAAAGTCACCTGATCCTCGACCTCCTGCGGGCTGCGGCCCATCCAATCGGCGTAAACGAGCACCTGGTTCTCGGTGAGGTCCGGGATGGCGTCCACCGGCGTGAGACGAATAGCGCGGATGCCCAGCGCGATGAGCATGAGCGCACCGCAGATGACGAGGAAGCGGTTGCGAAGGCTCCATTCAATGGTTTTCTCGATCATGATCTATCAGGGTTTGATTTCCTCGCCGCACTCGGACATCTCTGCTCCGAAGAACGGATTCGCCATGGCGCGTCCACTGGTTTGAATCCAGCGGGCTTTCTTGGGCACGCCGGGAATGGCTTCGTTCACCATGCCGCATTCGTAGATCTGGAAATCCGGCGTTTGTCCGGCTTTCCGCAGCGGTTCGAGCGCGGCGGTGGCGGCCACCGTGAATTTGTGAAACGCGGCGCGTGCGGACTTGAGATCATCGAAGCCGTGGAAATGGCGGGCCTTGTCGAGGTCGTCGAGTTTCTCCACGGCAGGGCGGAGCAGTTTCACCATTGCTCCGGTCACGTCCATCGCCGGCTCGCTGGCCTTGTTGAATGCGGCGAGGTCGTCCTTCCCGAGCCCGGCGGCCATGGCGTCGGCCACCTTGATGAAATCCGCAATGGATTTTTTCTGTTCCTCATTCAGTCCGGTCTGCGCGCTGACCGGCATCTGGGTTTCCGGCTGACTCATGAACGCGCGGTTCATTTCCGCTTGTCCGTCGATGAGTAGATTGCCGTTGGTGACAACCGCGTCGCCTTCCTTGAGTCCTGATAGAACCTCGATGTCCGTATCGCCACGACGTCCGGTTTTCAAAACGGCCTGTTCATAGGCACCGCCGCTCTGGTCAATGTAAACGACGGCCTGCGGACCGGTTTCGATGACCGCCGAGCGCGGAACGGTGAGTACGGCGGGCGCTTCGAGCTCCACCATGCCGTCGGCATAAAGCCGGTGGAGGAGTTCCCGGCGGCCGTTGACGAGCGGGTTCGCCAGCTCGACGCGCACCTTCGTCGAGCGGGTGGCTTCGTCGAAGTTTGGATCAATGAAGGTGATCTTGCCGGTGAAGGATTTGTCAGGAAGCGAGGGCGTGGTGACTTTCACTGACAAGCCGGGCTTGATCCACGGCATGTCCTGTTCGTAAGCGCGGAACATGAACCACATGGTCGAGAAGTCCGCGATTTCGAAGAGTTGCTGGCCGGTGGCGACGTATTGACCTTCGTAGATCGATTGCGCGACGACGGTGCCGCTGATGGGCGCGAGGATCTGCGAGGTGAGGGAGTCGGCGGGTTTCTGATCAATCAAATCGATCTGTGTCTGCGTGAGCCCCATCTGACGGAGGCGCAGTCCGGTGTTCCTCTTCAGCTCACCGCCGAGCTGGCGGTATTCGCGTTCGGCTTGCAGCAATGAAGGACTGTAGAACTCGGCGAGTGGCTGACCTTCGGCCACCTCCGAGCCGACAAAGTTCACATGCAGCTTGTCGATGCGGCCATCGATGTAGGTGGACAGCACGCGATGGCGCATTTGATTGTCATCGATGGTGCCTGAAACGCGCAGCGTGCGGACGAGCGGTTGGGTTTTTGCCTCGACGGTCTGCACGTGCAGCACCTGGATCTGGTTTTGCGTCAGGGCAACAACGCTGCCGCCGCCTGTTTCATCAAAGCCCTTCTCTCCCTCGTAAACGGGTGTGAGTTCCATGCCGCAGATCGTGCAGCGGCCGGGCTTGTCGCTCTTGATCCACGGGTGCATGGCGCTCTGATAGTAGAGCGCCTTGCGTTCGCCCGTGGCAGCGCTGGAGGATGTGGATTCGGTTTTCTTGAGGGCGAACCATGTGCCTGTCGCGGCCAACGCCGCAGTGATGAGAATGGTGAGGAATGTTTTCATGGAATCAGCGGTTGGGAACCAGGGTGTGAAGTTGTTCGAGAGCGGCGAGTTGCATGGCGATCATGCGGCGTTGTTCGAGGCGGATGGAGTAGAGGGTGCGCGCGGAGTCCAGCAGATCCGATAGAGGAGCTTTGGAGCTGATCCACGCGGCTTCGGTGGTTTGGGTGGCCTTGAGGGCCTTTTCGTGGATTTCGCCGGAGTAGGCGCGGGCCTCGGCGGCGGCGTTGGCGGCTTCGGTGGCGGCCATCGTGACCATGCTTGCGATTTCGCGACGCATGGTTTCCACATCGCTTGCGGCGGCGAGTTCGCGGCTTTTTGCGGCGGCGATCTTCGCTTTGTAGGATGAATCGTTGAACCACGGCAGGCTGATTTTCACGCCCACGGTGGTGCTCTTGATGTCGCCGGTGTCCGAGTAGAGTTGGGCATCCACGCCCACAGCGACTTCCGGCAGGCGTTCGCGATCCGCGATGCGGGTGTCCGCGTTGGCGGCAGAGACCATTTCCTTCATCGACCGGACCTTTGGATTCGAATACGGGATGCGGGCGACCTCGGCTGTGGCGACAGGCACGGGCGGCGGAGAGGCGGGAAGTTTCAACACTGGCCACGGTGATTCGAGCGGACGACCGAGCGTGATGTTCAGCAATCTTGCGTAGCCCTCGCGGCTGCGGCGTGCGGCATCGAGCATCTGTTTTTCCTTCGCCAGTTCGGTTTCCATGCGCAGCGCGTCGGTGCTGTTGCCCATCGGGTCCGCGGCCATCTGCTTGGCGTTTTCCACCATCGCGGTCATCCATTCGATCTGCGCCTGTTGCAGGGTGATGGATTCATCCGCGAGTGCGAGTTCGATGGCGGCCTTGGCGGCCTCGGCACCGGCTGTTAGGGAGGCGCCGCCGGAGTTTTCGATTTGGGCGCGTTGCATCGCCTCCATTTTCGCACGCTCGGCGGCGAACATGCCGGGTTTCGGCAATGCCTGTTCGAAGCCGATCATGACGTCTCCGTCGTCCATTCGCATCATTTCTTCAGCTCCCATGAAGCCGACGCCGATCATGGGATCATTCCACAGCCGGACTGCACGCGCATCGTGCGCAGCGGCAATGGCCTGGTGTTTTCCGGCGATAGCGGACGGATGGGTGCGGGCGGCCTCGTTTCTCAGTTTCGAGAGGAGTCCGTCATTCAGGAGCTGGGGTTCAGCCGCATGGAGCAGGCTTCCGGCCACAGAAAGGCCGGCAAAGAGATAGTGGATTGAGTGCATGATTCATCTGAGTCGGTGGTTGGAATACAGGATCCAAACGCCCGCGAAGTTGTTGCGCGGGCACAGTGCGCCTGGGAAGGCGCGGACTCAGATGACGAACGAACAGAAGGCGACCGACAAGCGGACGCCGGTGTAGCCGGACAAGTGACCGCTGATCAGGGGTGACGCAACGGTGGCGGAAAGCTGAGCGCCGGGGGCGGACTCAACGGCGATGCGGGTCCCGGAAGCCTTGGCAACCGGTATTTTCAGAGAGGTGCTGGAATCGGGGACCAGCGGGGCGGATTTTTGTTCCGTGTCTCCGTTATCCGCGCAATGGCACGAATCCGGACCCGTGCAGCAGGCGCAGGACGCCTCGTATGTGGCGCATGGTGATGTGACCACCGCACCCGGCAAGACCTGGGTAAACTGGAAAACCAGCCCTAGGATCAAGGTGATGACGGAATTCACATTCATGTCACAGGTAAGAGTAACTGGATGGTGGTCCTCTTCCAAGAATTTCCTTCGCCGAGGCATTCCATGCCGCCGATTTGGGAATATCTGCGGATGGATTTGGTTTTCATGTGTGGAACGATTGGCTCATCCGGTGAATGTCCAGAAGGAGACTAAACCCTCACGGAAGTTGTATTTTCTCAGTGGAGCCGGAGATGGCGCAACCGCAGGGCATTGCCAATCACCGAGACCGAGGACAAGGACATCGCCGCGCCTGCGATGATTGGGCTGAGCAGCAGGCCGAAGAATGGATAGAGCGCACCGGCCGCGATGGGGATGCCGGCGGCGTTGTAGATGAAGGCGAAAAACAGGTTTTGGCGGATGTTGCGCATGACGGCGCGGCTCAGGCGGATGGCTTTGGCGATTCCCCGCAGGTCGCCTTTAACGAGCGTGATGCCCGCGCTTTGCATGGCGACATCGGTGCCGGTGCCCATGGCGATGCCGACTTCCGCCTCGCTGAGTGCGGGCGCGTCGTTGATGCCATCGCCCGCCATGGCCGGATGTTTGCCTTCCTTGCGGAGTTTCTGAATGTGGGCGATCTTGCCTGAGGGATCGATTTCCGCCTCCACCTGATCAAGGCCGAGTTGATTTGCCACCGCGGCGGCGGTGCGACGGTTGTCGCCGGTGAGCATGAAGATCTGCAAGCCCAGTTCGTGGAGGGAGTTGATTGCCTCGGCGGTGCTCGCCTTGATTGGATCGGCTACGGCGAGAATTCCCGCCGCTTTGCCATCGATGGCGACAAACATCGCGGTCTTGCCATCTTCCTGGAGTTTCACCGCGGATGCTTCGAGCGATTCCAAACCACTGATCGTTTCATTCCGCAGGAAATCCGGTTTCCCGACCATTACCGGACGATCACCGACAGTGCCGATCACTCCGCCTCCGGTCACCGAGCGGAAGTCTTTCACAGGCTCAAGAGTGATTCCCTGATCTTTCGCTCCCTTCACAATGGCGGCGGCGAGCGGGTGTTCGCTCCCTTGTTCCAAGGACGCCGCAAGGAACAGGAAATCCTTGGCATCAAAACCAACGACGGGCAGGACATCGATCAACTCCGGCCTGCCTTCTGTGAGAGTGCCGGTTTTGTCCACCACGAGCGTGTCGATCTTTTCGAGGCGTTCGAGCGCTTCGGCGTTCTTCACCAGCACGCCCTCCTGCGCGCCTCGGCCGACGCCGACCATGATGGACATCGGTGTGGCGAGTCCGAGCGCACAGGGACAGGCGATGATGAGCACCGCCACCGCATTGACGATGGCGTGGGCGAGTTTCGGCTCCGGCCCGAGCCACATCCACAGCACGAAGGTGAGTATGGAAACCACCAGCACTGCGGGAACGAAGATGCCGGCGACCTTGTCGGCGAGTCCCTGGATCGGCGCACGGCTGCGCTGGGCCTCCGCCACCATGTGGACGATCTGTCCTAGCAGGGTATCGTCGCCGACCCGATCCGCGCGCATGGTGAAACTTCCGGTGCCATTCACGGTGCCGCCCGTCACCTTGTCTCCGGCGGTTTTCTCCACTGGCAGCGGCTCGCCGGTGATCATGGATTCCTCCACGCTTGAGTGGCCATCGAGCACTTCGCCATCCACCGGCACCTTGTCACCCGGCACGACCCGCAGTGTGTCGCCCACCTTCACGGCATCGAGCGGAATTTCGTGATCGCCTCCGCTCCCGATCCGTCTGGCGGTGGGCGGCGCGAGGTTCAGCAAGGCCTTGATGGCAGTGCCGGTGCGGCTGCGGGCGCGCAGCTCCAGCACCTGGCCCAACAACACCAGCACCACGATCACCGCCGCCGCCTCGAAGTAAACCGGCACGTTTTCTCCGTGCCGCATCGTGTGCGGAAAAACTCCGGGTGTGAGCATCGCCGCCGCACTGAAAAGGAATGCCGCTCCCACGCCGATGGCGATGAGCGTGAACATGTTGAGGTTTCCTGTCAGGGCGGAGTGCCAGCCGCGGCGGAAAAACGGCCATGCGGCCCAGCCCACGACCGGAGCGGATAGAACGAACTGCACCCAGCGCGAAACATCGCCGTCCGCCCACGATTGGAAGGCAGGAATCAGATGGCCCATTGCCAGCAGGAAAACCGGCAGGGTGAGCGCTGCGGAGATTTGGAAACGCCGCGTCATGTCGCGCAGTTGAGCGTTGTCCTCGTCCTCATCCCCGGCTGCGACATTCATCGGCTCCAAGGCCATGCCACACTTGGGGCAATCACCGGGATGATCCTGTTGGATTTCCGGATGCATCGGGCAGGTGTAAAGGGGCTTTGCCGCGGATTTCCACGCCGGATTGCGCTCGAGCGCCATGCCGCATTTCGGGCAGTCGCCGGGTTTATCCGACTCCACACCCGGGCACATCGGGCAGAAGTATTTCGCGGCGGCGGATGGTTTCACTGCGGCATGGCTGTGATGATTGTGCGATTTCCCGCCGCAGCAGGATGGCGGTTCCGTCGGGTGGGAGAGATGGGAATCTTTCATGGTTTGGCAGCAAGTTGGAGTTTCGGATGTGTTCATCCACTTGGGCAAACGCATGAGATCCGAATCCATTACACCTGATTTTCGATTTGCCGCTTTGTCCCGACTTTACCCGCCCCAGCTGATCAACATAGCGTGGCATTCATGCGCCGTCTCGAAGAATCGCTGATCGAAAACCTGCAAGCCTTCACGGCTTTCGCCCGCAACAATCTGACCGTCCGACTGCATCGCGCGAGCAAACACCTCCGCGATGAACTCAGGAAATACTGCCGGGCCTGCGCCAAACACGGATGCCTGGACTGCACCTGTGGAAAATGAACGGCCGATGCAATCCGGCGCAGTCGTCAGTTTTCCAAAATCTCCACCTCGTAGCCGTCGGGATCGGTGACGAAGGCCATTTTCCGGGCGCCGGAGGAGAATTTCTCGCGCCAACCGGAGGGCCAGATCTCGATGCCGGCTTTTTCGACCTTGTCGCAGTATTCCATGATATCCGGCACGCCGAGAGCTGTGTGCATCAGGTCCTCCGGGCAGGTGGCGGTGTAGTCCGGCGAGTGGCAGAGTTCGAGGAAGACGTCGTTGCCGGGCAGGGCGAGGAAGGCGAGCTTGTTGCCTTGGGGCGAGTCCTTGCAATCGCGCAGGGTGTAGCCGAGGCACTGGTAAAAGGCCACGGACTTGTCGAGATCGCGGACGCGGATGCGGGTGTGGAGGAAGCGAATCATGGTGGGACTACCGTGGGACAAAACACCCATTTTGACAAATGGCGAATCAAGGATTTGGCGATGATTCCAAGAAATCCCAAAAATCATGCTTCCCATGGCCGCACGAATCTGCGAGGTGCTGCCGAAACTCTTAAATCCTACATGAAACGCCCCCACCCATTGAATGAAGGGGCCCGCTTCAGCGGGCAACTCCGTTATTACCACCGCTCCGGCGTGAAGGACCGCCGGACTTGGGAAGAATGGGTCGATAATAAAGGCACTCAATCAGGCTCTTTGCGCAAATGGCTCAAAATCGCCGTAATCGCGCTGGCTCTACTCGCCCTAGGAGCCATTGTCGCGGCTCTCGTGATCGCGTTTCAGTGAAAATCGCCCGATTCGGCGTGCCTTTCGCCGCATGCGGCTTTGACAAGTCCGGCCCACCCATGCAGTTTTCCCGCCCGCCGCGAACCTCGGCGGCCTCTTGATCATGGGTAAAAGCCTCTTCCAAAAAGTCTGGGACGCGCACACCGTCGGCACTCTCGCCGACGGCCGCACGCAATTGTTCATCGGCACCCACCTCATCCACGAGGTGACCTCACCGCAAGCCTTCGGCATGCTGCGCGACCTCGGGCTCAAGGTGAAATTTCCCCTGCGCACCTTCGCCACCGTCGATCACATCGTGCCGACCATCGATCAGGATGCGCCGCAGGACCCCCTCGCCGCGGAAATGATGCAGGCCCTGCGCAAGAACGCGGATGACTTCGGGGTCACCTACTTCGACCTCGCCTCCGGCAAACAAGGCATCGTCCACGTCGTCGGACCCGAGCAGGGCATCACCCAGCCCGGCACCACGATCGCCTGCGGCGACTCGCACACCGCCACCCATGGTGCCTTCGGCGCGATCGCCTTCGGCATCGGCACCACCCAGGTGCGCGACGTTCTCGCCTCGCAAACTCTCGCCATGGAACCGCTCAAGGTGCGCCGCATCGAGGTGACCGGCACGCTGCGCCCCGGCGTTTATGCCAAGGACGTCACACTTCACATCATCCGCGTTCTCGGAGCCAAAGGCGGCATCGGTTACGCCTACGAATACGCCGGCGAGGTCTTCGACAACATGTCGATGGAAGAGCGCATGACCGTCTGCAACATGGCCATCGAAGGCGGCGCACGCTGCGGCTATGTGAACCCGGACGCCAAGACCGTCGCTTACCTGCAAGGTCGCCCGTATGTCGATATGAGCGACTTCGACGCCACCGCCGTACGTTGGTTGTCCTTCGCATCCGATGCCGACGCGCATTACGACGATGTGGTGAAAATCAACGCCGCCGATATCGAGCCCACCGTCACATGGGGTATTTCCCCGGACCATGGCATCGCCATTTCAGAAAACATCCCCGATCCAGCCAAAGCCGTCACTCCACAGGAAAAGGCCACGGTGGAGGAAGCGCTGGCCTATATGAAACTGCCCGCCGGCACCCCGATCAAAGGCGTCAAGATCGATGTGGCATTCATCGGTTCCTGCACCAACGGCCGGATCTCCGACTTCCGCGAAGTCGCGAAATACATCCAGGGCCACAAGGTGGCTCCGGGCGTGAAAGCCATCGTCGTTCCCGGTTCCCAGATCGTCGCCATCCAGGCCGAGCAGGAAGGCCTCGACAAGATCTTCACCGAAGCCGGCTTCGAATGGCGCGGTGC
>RPOS01000047.1 GCA_003820635.1 Verrucomicrobiaceae bacterium
CACCGGTGCCACGCCGCTGGTGGTGACCACTTTCGAGGGCCGACCGACGAAGCTCGCGCCGAACAACCTGCATCCGGACGCCGCAGGCACGGATGCCTTCGCCCAAGCCTCGGTGCTCGATCTTTACTCGCCGTCCCGCTCGCGTCTGCCGCTCAAGTCCGGCAAAGCAGCGAAACGCGAGGAGCTCGATGCCGCCATCGCGGCCATCGCCGCCGACAAGGCCGCGAAGATCGGTTTCCTCTTCGGGGCCGACGACAGCCCTACCCGCAACCGCCTGGCCAAGGAAATCGCAGCCAAGTTCCCCGCGGCGAAGTTCTATCAGTATGAAGCGCTCACCGGCGAGGCCGCCACGGCGCTTGGCGATGGCGTGAAACTCGTCGCCGATTTTGCGAAAGCCGACCGCATCCTCGCGCTGGACTGCGATTTCGCAGGCATCGATCCGCAGGGTCCGGTGACGTCGTTCTTCGACCGCCGCAAGCCCGAGGGCAAGGCCTACGATGCCAAGCCGGACGCCACGAAAATGAACCGCCTCTACGCGGTGGAAGCGGCCTTTTCACTGACCGGTGGCATGGCGGATCACCGCCTGCGCGTGGCCGCCAGCCAAGTCGTGGCGGTCGCCGCCCAACTCGCCCGCGAGCTCGGCGTTTCCGGGGTCACTTCCGAAGGAACGATCACCGACAGCAAGCAGCTTGAATGGATCAAGGCGATGGCCGCCGATCTCAAGGCAAACGCCGGCAAGTCCGCGGTGCTGGCCGGCTCCCGCCAGTCGGCCGCCGTGCACCAGCTCGCTCTGGCCATCAATCTGGCGCTCGGCAACATCGGCGAAGACAAGGCCCTGCTCGCCGTGCAAACCGAAGCCACCGGCCTCGGCACCCTCGCGTCCCTCAAGGCGGACATCGACGCGGGCACCATCGACACGCTGTTGCTGCTCACGCCTTCCAACCCGGCTTACGACGCGCCGGCGGATCTGGATTTCCCCGCCGCGCTGGCCAAGGTGAAAACCAGCATCCATCTCGGCGAGCGCACCGACGCCACCGCCCACGCCTGCACCTGGCACATTCCGGCCGCGCATTATCTCGAGTCGTGGTCGGACACCCGCAGCGCCCGCGGTGCCTACACCGTGGTGCAGCCGATGATCCTGCCGCTCTATCCGAACTGCGTTTCGGAGCTGGAACTGCTCACCGCCCTGCTTGCCGCCGATGGCAAACTGCTCGCCGGCGAGGGCGAGAAAGGCGCTCCCTCGCCCGCCTATGATGCCGTTAGAAAAACCTTCGCGGCGCTCGGCGGCGAAGGTGATGCCGCATGGAAAAAGCTCCTGCGCGATGGTTTCCTCGCCGGTTCGAAATATGCGGCCGCCACACCAATCGTCGGCCCGGTTTCCGTGGACACTTTCCCCGCCGCGCCGACCAAGGACTCGCTGGAAGTGATTTTCGCCACCGACGCCTCGGTTTACGACGGCCGCTGGATCGACAACGCATGGCTTCAGGAAGCGCCCGATCCGATTTCCAAACTCACCTGGGACAACGCCGCGCTCATCGCACCGAAAACCGCCAAGGAGCTCGGCATCTACGACAAGCTCATCGAACCCGAGCCGGTTTCCAAAGTGCTCGGCGTTGAAAGCAAATATGCCGACGTCGGCCCGGACGGCGAAGGCGAGAACCGCAAGCAGCCGATGATCGCCGTCACGGTGAACGGCCGCACGCTGGAAATCCCGGTGCTCGTTTCCTTCGGCCAGGCCGAAAACACGCTGATCATCCCGCTCGGCTACGGCCAGGCCTTCGACAAGGACGATGAACTCGGCCGCAAGCCCGCCAATGAAACCCACGTCGGCCTCGTCGGCGTGAACCGTGGTTTCAACGCCTATCCGCTGCGCACCGCCGCCACGGCATACATGGCATCCGGCGCGACCGTGAAACTCACCGACCGGAAATATTCGGTGGCGCTCACCCAGGAGCACAGCGCCATGTATGGCCGCGCGCTGGCCCGCGAGGTTTCCACCATCGACTCACACGACGAGAAAGGCGGATTCCAACAACAACTCGCCAACGTCAAGAAGCAGGGCAACGACTCCCACGCCCCGCCGAATGTTTATCTCTACAAGCCGATGGGTTCCGCCAAATGGAACCCCGGCCCGGATGGCAAGGCCCAACCACTCATCAACGACCCGCTTCACCAGTGGGCGATGTCCATCGACCTCTCCTCCTGCATGGGTTGCAACTCCTGCCTCGTCGCCTGCCAGGCTGAGAACAACATTCCGGTCGTCGGCAAGGAGCAGGTGGCCCGCGGCCGCGAAATGCACTGGATCCGCATGGACCGTTATTTCGCCGCACAGAAGGACAACACCTTCGATGCCGACAACCCGGCGCTCGTTCCCCAGCCGGTCGCTTGTGTGCATTGCGAGTCCGCACCCTGCGAAACCGTCTGCCCGGTCAACGCCACCGTCCACACCGAGGACGGCCTCAACGCAATGGCCTACAACCGCTGCATCGGCACCCGCTACTGCGCCAATAACTGCCCCTACAAGGCCCGCCGTTTCAACTACTTCGACTACAACAAGCGCAACCCGCTCATCAAACACAACCTCTACCGCGGACCGCTCGGCGAGAAGACCGTGGGCGATGCGGAACACTTGCAGAAGAACCCGAATGTCACCGTCCGCATGCGCGGCGTGATGGAAAAGTGCACCTACTGCGTGCAGCGCCTCAAGGATTCCGTCATCCGCCAGAAGCGTGGCCAGAAGCAGGAGTCCCTCCTCGCCGGCAAGCCTTCCACCGAGATGGAAGTCACAACCAAGACACTCCGCATCCCGGTGGATTCGGTGAAGGTCGCCTGTCAGGAAGCCTGCCCCGCAGACGCAATCACCTTCGGCAACCTGCACGACGACGACAAGTCGGCATTGGGCCGCAGCAAGCACATCGAGCGCAATTACGACCTGCTCAACTACATCGGCACCCGCCCGCGCACCAGCTACCTGGCCCGCGTCAAGAATCCGAATCCGGACATGCCGGACGCCAAATTCATCGGCAAGGCCACCATCCACATGGTGTGAAGACACAAGACATCAAGACACAAGACGCAAGAGAAGAGCATGAAATCGACAATCAGCACTGCCACGGAACCGCACATGGGAAGCACATTCTTCCCTCTTGGATCTTGCTGTCTTGCGTCTTGCGTCTTTTCCCCGCTTTCCTAACGACTTTCCATTCACATTTCCATGGCATCTTCAACCACCACCGCGCCGGAAACCCACACGGGAGTCAAACTCCCGGTGCTGGAGCGCGAGAAACTCATCCTCAACGGGCGATCCTACCACTGGATCACCGAGCGCATCTGCGGAGTTCTTGAGAACAAACAGCCGTTCCTCTGGTGGCTGCTGTTCATTCCGTCCGCGCTCATCGCCGCTATCGGAGTGGGTGGAGGTTTGACCTATCTGGTCTCCAGCGGCGTCGGCGTCTGGGGGATGTCCAACCGGGTTTTCTGGGGCTTTGACATCACCAACTTCGTGTTCTGGATCGGTATCGGCCACGCCGGAACTCTGATCTCCGCAGTGCTTTTCCTAACCAGGCAAAACTGGCGGACCTCCATCAACCGCGCCGCCGAGGCGATGACGATCTTCGCGGTGATCTGTGCCGGTATTTTCCCGGCCTTCCACGTCGGACGCGTGTGGTTCGCGTGGTTCCTCGCGCCGGTGCCGAATGCGAACGCGATCTGGCAGAACTTCAAGTCGCCGCTGCTGTGGGACGTGTTCGCGGTCTCCACCTACTTCACCGTGTCGCTGATCTTCTGGTATCTCGGCATGGTGCCGGACCTCGCAACCATCCGTGACCGCGCCAAACCAGGCTTACGCAAGATCTTCTACGGGATTTTCTCCCTCGGCTGGCGCGGCGGCAACCGCCAGTGGAGCCATTACGAAATGGCCTATCTCCTGCTGGCAGCGCTTTCCACGCCGCTGGTGCTCTCGGTGCACTCGGTCGTGTCCTTTGACTTCGCCACTTCGGTCGTTCCCGGCTGGCACACCACCATCTTCCCGCCCTACTTCGTCGCAGGCGCCATTTTCGGCGGCTTCGCCATGGTGCTCACCATCATGATCCCAGCGCGCTTTGTCTATGGCCTGCAGGATCTGATTACCATGAAGCACATCGATAACATGGCCAAGATCATCCTGCTCACGGGCACGATCGTCGGCTATGCCTACCTGATGGAGCTGTTCGTCGCGTTCTACTCCGGCGCGATTTATGAAATGGACGCCTTCAAGTTCCGCATCGCCGGCCCCTACTGGTGGGCCTACGCCGCGATGATGTCGCTCAACGTGATTTCGCCGCAGCTCTTCTGGTTCAAGGCATGCCGTGAGAACCTTTGGGTCATCATGTTCGTGGCGATGTGCGTGAACGTCGGCATGTGGTTCGAACGCTTCGTCATCATCGTCACCACCCTTGCCCGCATGTGGCTGCCGGGCGACTGGAAGACTTACTCGCCCAGCGGTGTCGAGTTGATGACCTTCGTCGGCACCATCGGCCTGTTCCTCGCGCTGTTCATGCTCTTCCTGCGCTTCCTGCCCTGCATCAACATCGCCGAGGTGAAGTGGACGCTGCTGGAGTCCGATCCACACTTCGACGACAAGGAGCACCATCCCGATCACGGCGCGAAAACCGAAGCCGCCTATCAGAAAGAGCTCGCTGAGAGTAAAAGCTGAGAATCTGAAAAACTGAAAATCTGAAATTTCAAACAGTGAGCACCACCCGCAAACGCGTTTACGGCTACCTCGCCGAGTTCAAGAGCGCCTCCGCCCTTTACAAGGCGGCGG
Source organism: Verrucomicrobiaceae bacterium (assembly GCA_003820635.1). The sequence goes on from RPOS01000047.1 coordinate 4,805, forward strand.
AGAAGATCCGCGACGCCGGCTTCAGGAAATGGGACTGCTACTCGCCCTACCCGATCCACGGGCTCGACGGTGCAATGGGCATGAAGCGCTCCATCCTGCCGTGGTTCGTTTTCTTCGGCGGCATGACCGGCTGCGCCACCGCCTTCACGCTCGCCTATTCCACCCAGGTGGTGATCTATCCGACGGTGGTGCAGGCCAAGCCCGCCAACATCTTCACCATCCCGGCGTTCTTCCCGGTGATGTTCGAGCTGACCATCCTGTTCTCCGGCTTCACGGTGCTCTTCGGACTGCTCGCGCTCATCCAGCTTCCACGCCTGAATCACCCGCTCTTCGCCAGCAAGCAGTTCCACCGCGCCACTGACGACGGCTTCTTCATCGCCATCGAGGCCCGCGACCCGAATTTCAGCCCGAATCAGACCAAGGAACTTCTCGCCTCTATCGGCGGAGAAAACATCGAACTCGTCGAAGAAGAGGACTGAGGAAAATTTTCAATACTCAATATTCAATAATCAATTTCCCGATGCGCTACTTTTTCCTAGCCTACGCATTGATCGCGCTGCTCGTCGTCGGCATCTTCGGCCTGCGCGGCCAGAAGTTTTCCAAGCCGCCGGTCCGGATTTTCCCGGACATGGACCAGCAGGACAAGCTCAAGGCCCAGAAGCCGGATCCGTTCTTCGCCGACGGCCACGGCGGCCGTCTTCCCGTCACCCAAACCCAGCCGCGCGGTTTCAACCCGGAAGGCGCGTCCAGCATCGGCGGCATTCCCGAGTATGAGTTCGGCGGCCAGAGCGGATATTACCACACCGGCCACGTCGGAGATTATTACGGTAATGGCATGCCCGAGGAACTCTCCCTCACCGCGGAAAACACCACCGAGCTCATCCTGCGTGGCAAGGAGCGCTATGGCATCTATTGCGCGGTTTGCCATGGAGCTTCCGGCGATGGCAACGGCATCACCGCCAACTACGGCGTGCCCGTCGCCGCAAACCCGAACGCCAAGCTCAACATCCTCACCCAGGAAACCTATCCGGACGGACGGCTCTACGAAGTCATCACCAACGGCAAAGGCCTGATGAGCGGCTACGGCTACAACATCCCCGTGCGCGACCGCTGGGCCATCATCGCCTACATCCACACGCTGCAGGCCGCCAAGGCATCCTCCAAATAATTTCCCATCGCAATGGCCCACCACCACGTCACTTCCGCAGACATCGCCATCAACGGCGATCACCTCGACAACTCGAAGGTTGCCAAGGTGAAAACCGCCGCCGCGGCCATCGCCGCCCTCGGCACGCTCATCAGTCTGTATCTTCTATTCTTCGGCCCCGCGAAAATGCAGGGCACTTATGCCTATTCGTGGCTGTTCGCTTTTTACTTCTTCCTCACCCTCTCCATCGGCGGCTGCTTCTGGACGCTGCTCCACAACGTCTCCAACTCAGGCTGGGGCACCTCGGTGCGCCGCACCTTTGAAAACCTCGGCTCCACCTATCCGTGGATGTTCCTCTTCGGCCTGCCGCTGCTCTGCCCGGAGATCCAGCACTACCTCTACGAGTGGATGAACACCCACCGCGCCGCCACCGGCGACGTGAAGGAACACCTGCACCATGCCGACCACCTGCTTTACAACAAGTATTGGTTCATGAACCTGCCGTTCTGGTATGGCCGCGTCATCTTCTGGGGCGTGGGCCTCAGCCTGGTGATCATCGGTCTGCGGAAACTCTCCGTCGCCCAGGACACCGATCCGAATCCCGGCACCAAGCGCCTTTTCCAAGCCCGCTTCCACTCCACCTACACGCTCATCATCTTCGCGCTGACGATCACCTTCACCGGTTTCGATTTCCTGATGGGCCTCGATTACAAGTGGTACTCCACGATGTGGGGTGTCTATCTGTTCTCCGGCTCCGCACTCAACTCAATGGCGGTGATCATTCTTGTCTGCGCGTGGCTCAAGAGCCAGGGCCACCTCAAACACGTCACCGGACCCGAGCACTTCCACATCATGGGCAAGCTGCTCTTCGCCTTCACGGTGTTCTGGGCCTACATCGCCTTCTCGCAATACTTCCTCATCTGGTATGCCGGCATCACCGAGGAAACCTCGTATTTCCTCATCCGCAACACCGGCAACTGGAACACGGCCATGATCGCGCTGGTCTTCGGCCACTTCGTGGTGCCATTCGTGATCCTGCTCCAGGCATGGCTCAAGCGTAACCCCAAGACGCTCTCGATCATGGCCGGCTATACCCTCGTCATGCACGTGCTCGACCACTATCTCATCTCCATCCCGGAACGCGGCGTCTCGCTTGGCAACATCAACCACGAGGTTTTCGGCGATATCCAGGTCTCCATCCCCGGTGCCTTCTGGGGCGACATCCTCGCCTTCGTCACCATCGGTGCCGCCTTCCTGTTCTTCCTGCTGCGCGCACTCGGCCAGCACTCGCTCTATCCGAACCGTGACCCGCGCATCCTCGAGTCCGCCAACCTTTCCAACTGATCTCCCTTTCACCTTCACATGGACCCCAATCGCGACAATCCGATCGTCCGCTTCACCACTTTCTGGTGGGGCATCGGTGCCTTCCTGATCTTCGCCGTGCTGCTCGCCGCGATCATCCTCTTCACCCGCAAGGATCCCCAGACGCTGGAAGACGCCGCCGCCAAGCCGCGCTATGACATCAAGGCCAAGGTGGACGCCGCGCAAGCCGCCAGCCTGCCAGCGGAAGCCATTCAAGCAGCCATCCCGGCCGTTGCGCAAAAGCTCGTTGCATCCAAACCCGCCGCCGTGGAAAAGCCGGATCAGGTCGTCCCCGGATCTCCGACCGCCGAAAAACTCGCCGCAGCACCCGCCGTGGACACCAGCGCCATCGACGCCGCGCCCGCCACCGATGAACCGATCGACCCCGCCGCGATGGAAATCGGCAAGGTGCAGTTCATGGTCTGCGCCGCTTGCCACGGCCAGAATGGCGAGGGCGGTCCCATCGCTCCGCCGCTTGCTGGTTCGGAATGGGTGACGGGCCCGGTTTCCAACCTGATCCGCATTCAACTCCGCGGGCTGCAGGGGCCGATCACGGTGGCTGGAAAAGAGTATAACTTCCCCGCGCCGATGGCCCCGCTCGCCTATCAGACCGACGAGCAGGTCGCCGCGGTGCTGACCTATGTGCGCAACAGTTTCGGCAACAAGGCTCCCGCCGTGAAACCCGAGCAGGTCGCCGCGCTGCGCAGTGAGGTGGGCAAGCCGCCACTCACCCAACAAGACCTCGTGCAGCCCTGATTTCCACCTTTCTTCATTCTCCCAATCCGATGTCTGCCATCACTTCCACCACTCACGATCAGGACGCCTTGCTGCGTGCGGGAATCGACCGCTCGCTGCGCCATCCGGTGATGTTTTTTCTGACCAGCGGCGCGGCGTGGCTCGCGGTTTCGATCCTGCTGGGTGTGATCGCCTCCGCCAAGGTTCACAACCCTGGTTTCCTTTCCTCCTGCCCCTTGTTCACCTATGGCCGGGTATTTCCGGCTCATATCAACGCACTGGTCTATGGCTGGGGCATGCAGGCGGCCTTCGCGATGATCATCTGGCTGATGGCCCGCCTCTCGCGCAAGGAGTGCACCATGATCGGCACCATCCTCACCGCCGGCCATGTCTGGAATCTGGGCGTGGGTCTCGGCGTGATCGGAATTCTCATGGGCCACGGCACCGGCATGCCATGGATGGAGTTTCCCGCATTCGCATGGCCGGTGTTGCTGCTGAGCTATTTCGCCATCGTCATCGGCCCGTTCATCCAGTTCCGCGTCCGCCCGGAAGGCCATGTGTATATCTCCCAGTGGTATCTGCTTGCGGCGATGCTCTGGTTCCCGTGGATCTACATCACGGCCAACACCCTGCTGCACTGCGTCCCCGGCCATCCGTTGATGGGTGCCGGCATCAATGCCTGGTTCCGCTCCGCCTTTATCTTCCTGTTCTTCACGCCGGTCGCGCTCGGCACCGCGTATTATCTCGCGCCCAAGGTCACCGGCCGGCCGGTGTTCAGTTATTCGCTCGCGAAACTGGGATTCTGGTCGCTTGCGGTGATCGCACCGTGGGCCGGCATGCAGAAGCTCGCCGGCGCGCCGATCCCGCACTTCCTGCCCTACCTCGGTGCCGCCGCCACCGTATTGCTCTTCGTGCCATGCTGCGCCGCCGCGATCAACACGCTGCGCACCATGCTGGCCTCGCGTGATACACTGGCCGCCAGCCCCTCGCTGCGCTTCACCGTGGCCGGCATCACCGGCCTGATCGTGCTGGCGGTCGCCGCCGTGCTGCTCAACCTGCCGGGATCCTCGCTGCGCCTCACGCAGTTCTCACTCTCCGGCTATGGTTTTGAAATTCTCGCCCTTTACGGGTTTTTCAGCCTGGTGATGTTTGGAGCCACCTATTTCATCGTGCCGCGCATCACCCGCCGGGAATGGCTTTCCCGCAGCCTGATCAAGATGCACTTCCTTTTCTCGGTCTATGGCCTGATCACTGTCATCCTTTTCACCCTGTTCGGCGGTCTGATGCAGGGCATGGGGCAGGAAGATTGGCAAAGCGCCTGGAGCCCGGTGGCAGCCCGCCCCTATGCGGTGGCAACCACCTTCGCATGGTGCCTGATCCTGTTCTCAAACATCTTCTTCTTTCTCCATCTCGCCCTCATGTGGCTGGGGCTCGGACGCCGCAGCACCCACCCCACCCTGCTGGTGCGTTCCCACCACGGATCCAGCCCGCATGGCGAGGAGGGCGATATCGACAACGCCGGTCCCGGACACGCCGCCACCCACTGACATGAAATTTCAAATCCCGAATTTCAAATTTCAAATCTTCTCCTAATGAGCCTACGCACCTTCATTCTCGGCCTCTCCGCCAGCTTTGGCGTCGCATGGCTTGCCGTCATCGTCGTTCCGTATCTCAAGATGCGGGATCTCGCGCCCATTCCCTTTCCGGAGTCCAAAGCCACCGCCGGCATCTTCATTCCGAAACGCGCCGGCCGCGTGGCCGACGGTGCCAAGGTCTATGCCGAGAACGGCTGCTACATCTGCCACACCCAGGTCGTGCGCCCCACCTATGCCGGCAACGACCTCTACCGCCCGGACTGGGGCGGACTGAAAAATGATGAAGACCGCGGCGATACCCGCCGCGAAACCAACGCCTTCGACTTCACCGGCGAAACCTTCGCCCAGATCGGGCTCACCCGCATGGGACCGGATCTCTCCAACCTCGGCCGCCGCGTGGAAACCCAATATGCCGCCGGTGGGGATCCCGCCGCTTGGCTTTACCTCCACCTCTACAACCCGCGCCTCAACCCGAAGCTCTGGGACTCCACCTGCCCTCCCCATCCCTTCCTGTTTGAAAAACGCGAAATCAAGGGCAACCTCTCCGCCGACGCGCTGCCGATCGACATTGGCAACAACCGCCAGCTCGTTCCCAACGCGGACGCCAAGGCTCTGGTCTCCTACCTGCTTTCGCTCAAAAAGGACCATGCGGTGCCGGCATCCCTCAATTTCACACCGGCCAAAAAGGAAGACGGGAACTGATCCATTTCACCCACCAGCCAATTTCCAAGATGTCTCTGCCCAACCAGAAACCCGACCTTGAGGACTCGATCAACGTGACCGAAGCCCACGGCCGCCTGGCCCGCGAAGCCGCAGCGTGCGCCCGGGAAAAACGAATCGCCCCGAATGGCTCCGAACCGATCTCCCTGTGGCTGATCTCCGCCTGCGGCGTGGTGCTGCTGGTGGCTGGCGGTGTCCTTGGCGGCGCCGGCAAACTTTTCAACTACGGCGCATCCTTCAAGGAAGGCTACGTGCGCACCCCGCCGCCCGGCGCCGTGGAAACCGGACCCGCACCCAAGGAAGCCCTCGCCGCCTACATGGCACGCGGTGCCAAGATCTATTCCGTCAAGTGCAATGGCTGCCACATGTCCGATGCCAAGGGCGACGGTGCCAACTTCCCCTCGCTCGTCGGCTCCGCATGGGCCACCGACGAGACCGAGCGCTTCGCCATGATCATCCTCAACGGATTGGTCGGCCCGATCAGCACCGGCAAGACCTACGGCGGTGCCGGCGGCATGGCCGCGCAAGGTGCCGGACTCAGCCCCGAGGACCTGGCCGGCATCATGACCTACGTCCGCAACAATTTCGGAAACACAGTTGGCGACGTCGTCACCGTGGAAATGGCCAAGGCCGCCATGGAAATCTCCGCCAAGCGTGCCAAGGCAGGTCAACAAGTCACCGCCGAGGAACTCACCGCCGATCACCTCAAAGCCCTTCCCGGTGAACCACTCGATCCCAAGGCACTTGTGGATCCACTCACCCTCACACCGGTCACCGCCGCACCGGCCGCCCCCTGAGGCAGATTCCCGCTTTTTTCCCTTTCATCCGCCCCCAGCCTTTTTCACGCCCGAAACCAATCAAATTGGCCTAATTTTTCAGAATGATCCTGAATTTAAGAAATTGACCACGCATTTTTTGCTATTCACTTTCCACTTTTCGGATTAACCAACGCCTCCCGCCGGAACCATGAGCGCCCAAGCCACCCATCACGACGATCACCACCACGACCCCGGCTTCATCCGGAAGTATGTTTTTTCCACCGATCACAAGATGATCGGCATCCAGTATGGCATCACCGCGATGCTGTTTCTGGCCTTTGGATTCTACCTGATGATGGTGATGCGCTGGAGCATCGCCTACCCGCATCAGCCGCTGCCGGAGTGGATGAGCTGGATCTTCACCGATAATTGGAAAGCCCGCTGGCTGCAGGATGGCAAGGTCACCGGAGAAACCTACAACATGTTCGGCGCCATGCACGGCACCATCATGGTCTTCCTCGGCATCGTGCCGCTCGGCTTCGGCGCTTTCGGAAACTACGTCACCCCGCTGCAGATCGGCGCGCCGGACATGGCATTTCCACGCCTCAACATGGCTTCCTACTGGATCTACCTGCTCGGTGGCCTGGTGATGTGCGCCTCGTTCTTCATGGAATCCGGCGCGGCCAAATCCGGCTGGACGAACTACTCACCGCTCTCGGGTTTCGCCGACGGGCAGATTGTCAACCAATGGCTGGCAGGACAGACGCAGTGGCTGCTCGGCCTGGTGCTGCTCATCACCTCATCACTGCTGGGCTCGGTCAACTTCATCACCACCATCATCAATCTGCGCGCCCGCGGCCTGACCTGGATGCGCATGCCCTTCCTGGTGTGGGCGATGCTGGTCACCGCGTTCCTGCTGCTGCTCGCATTCCCGCCGCTTGAAGCGGCCGGCATCATGCAGTTGGCGGACCGGGTCTTCCACTCGTCCTTCTTCATGCCTTCCGGCCTCTTCACCAAGAGCGAGGGCCTGGCCGACCTTTCCGGCGGCGGTTCGCCACTGCTGTTCCAGCACCTGTTCTGGTTCCTCGGCCACCCGGAGGTGTATGTGCTTCTTCTTCCCGCCTTCGCCTGCGTCTCGGAAATCATTCCCGCCAACACCCGCAAGCCGCTTTGGGGCTACAAGTCGATGGTCTATTCCGTCCTCGTCCTCGGTTTCCTCTCCTTCATCGTCTGGGCCCACCACATGTACATGACCGGCATGGGTGCCGCCGTTTCCACCTTCTTCCAGACCACCACCGTGCTGATCTCGGTGCCATCCGTGGTCATCATCACCGCCATGCTCATCTCGCTGTGGGGCGGCTCCATCCGCTTCACTCCGCCGATGCTGTGGGCCTGCGCGTTCATCCCGATGTTCGGCATCGGCGGACTCACCGGTCTGCCGCTGGCATTCAACCTCGCCGACCTCCACTTGCACGACACCTACTACGTGATCGGCCACTTTCACTACGTGGTAGCCCCCGGCATCCTGTTCGGTTTCTTCGCGGGGATTCTCCACTGGTATCCGAAAATCACCGGCCGCTACATGAGTTCATGGCTCAACCACCTGCACTTCTGGCCCAGTCTGGTCTGCATGAACATCATCTTCTTCCCGATGCTGCTCCAAGGCATGGCCGGCTTCCACCGCCGCTGGTATAACGGTGGCGACGCCTATCTCGCCAAGGCTGCCGACAGCGCCAACGTCTTCGGTCAGACCGTGGCCCAGCACATCGACATGAACATCTGGATGTCGATGGGCGCGTGGACGCTCGCCCTCGCGCAGATTCCCTTCATCATCAATCTCTTCGTTTCCTGGAAAACCGGCCGGAAAGTCGAAAGCGACAACCCATGGAACGCCACCACGCTGGAATGGGCCACCCCCACACCTCCGGGCCACGGTAACTTCACCTTCGATGTGGCCGTTTACCGCGGGCCCTACGAATACAGCCGTCCGGACCACGAGAAGGATTTCATCCCTCAGTGGGAGGCTCCGAAGAAATCCAATCCCGATCACTGAGTTCGGTTTTCTGAACCTGAAAACTGAAAACTGAAATCTAGCAAACTTTCTGCAATGGAAATTCCCTACGTCGTCACTCCCCGCAAGGACACCGGGCTGTTCAACTCAAAGATCGCCATCTGGCTGTTCCTCGCCTCAGAAGTCATGCTCTTCGGCGGCTTCTTCTCGGCCTATGTCTTCCTGCGCCTCGGCGCGGACTATCCATGGCCGGAGCGCACACTGCCGGTGCTGCCGGGCCTGATCAACACCTTCGTGCTCATCGGCTCCTCGGTGACGGTCGTGTTTGCATGGGCCTCGCTCAAGATGCGCAAGTGGCGCCACTTCCAGATCTACATGGGCATCACCATCGCCTGTGCCGCGCTGTTCATGGTTTTCAAAGCCATCGAATACAATGTGAAGTTCCACCATCAAGCCGTCCGCCTCAGCGACTACACGGTGGTCGAGGGACACCTCGGTTATGAAAAGGAGAATGGCGAGTATGTGCTCGATCACCACGGCAGCAAGATCGAGGAAAACCAGATCCTGATCGAAAGCTCGGGCGTCACTTTCAACACCGTGCGCTTCCACGCGCCATGGGTGGAGGAACTGCTCAGCCAGGCAAGCCACCGCAAGGCGCGGATCAGGCTCGCCACCGACGTGACAGGCCGCACCGCAGAGGGTGGCGAGGCCGTCACCATCGCCAAGGCCGGTGAACCGCTCTCCATCGATCTGCTGGAGAAAATCAAGGAAGTCCACCTCAAGGCACGCTCGCACAATGGTGCCGTCCGCACAGCCGCGCTGCGCTCGGAGTGGAAGAAGGCCAAGGCCGAAAACCCCGGCAAAAAAGGCTGGGAAATCTCGTCCAGCGTCAACATCGACGCGAAGGCGCTGGAAGAATCCAAAACGCTGCTCAGCGAGATCCCCACCATAGCCTTCACAGTGGAACCTCCCGTCCGTTTCGACTTCAAACCCCGTGATGTCCGTGAAGGCGAGGCCCAGTCCCGCTTGCGCGACGACACCGTGATCGACGGCAAGCTGCTGGCGAGCCCAATGGTTTTCCACTACGTTGATGCCATCGACTTCCGCCACCTCGCCATGAAGGCCGTGGAGAAAGGCCAGGATCCAATCAGCGCCGTCGAGAACTCGTGGCTCATCAAGAACCACCCCTTCGCCCGTGAGGCTTGGGAATGGAACAAGGGCCAGGTCGCGAAACTGGAGGCCAAACTCCTCGAGGACTACGGCGTTGACAGGAAAACCGGCCTGCCCAAGCGCGAACCCACCGCCAAGGAACGCTACCGCATGGACTGGAAAGACTTCGTGGCCATGAGCGACGGCGTGGACCGCGGCCAAGGAAAAATCGCGATCAAGGAGGAGTTCATGGGCCCGGACTACAAGGGCCGCGAATCCAGCAAAACCTTCCCGGAGCACTTCTCACTACCCCGCGAGCAGGTCGGCTTCGCCTCCAAGTTCACTCCGGCATGGAATACATATTATGCCATCTACTTCACCATCACCGCGCTGCACGGCCTGCACGTCATTGGCGGGGCCCTGGTGCTCGCCTTCTACCTGTTCTTCGGCCGCAAGATGTATGACACCAATCCCGAGTGGCTCGCCAACCGCGTCGAAATCGGCGGCCTGTTCTGGCACTTCGTGGACCTCGTCTGGATCTTCGTCTTCCCGATCTTCTACTTGATGTGATCCCGCCCTTTTCAAATCCGGAATTTCAAATCCCAAATCCAATCCACCATGGCAGACACCGCTGAAGCAGTTCGCAAATCCATCCGCACCTATCTCTTCGTGGGTGGTGTTCTTTTCCTCGGCACCATCATCACCGTGCTGGTGGCCACCGTGCCGTGGCTGGATGTCGGCCATCACGGATTCGACACCTGGGACGCGGTTCTCGGCCTGGCCATCGCCGCCACCAAGGCTTCGCTGGTGGCCGCTGTGTTCATGCACCTCAACCACGAGAAAAAGCCGGTCTATTGGATCTTCGGCTCCGGCCTGGTCTTCGTCGTCGCGCTGTTCGCCCTGATCGGCCTGGCCAAGAATGACCCGATCCATGATCCGCTGTTCTATGGCAGCCAGTCCACGACACCGGCACCCATGGCATCTCCCACCATGCGTTGATCCATCCGCTCCACCATCATGTCACTCAAGGGCTTCCACATCGTTTTCGTCAGCGTCAGCATGATGCTGTTCGCTTTTCTGATCCTGTGGGGCTTCGTCCTTTCACCTGAAAAAACCACGCTCTCCAGTGCGATGGGAATCGTCGGCATGATCGGCACCTTGCTGATGCCGGTTTACGGTGTTTATTTCCTGCGTAAAGCGCGCCGCAACCATCTTTGAAATCCACGAGTCATGATTCATCCCCTTGCCCTGCTTGCCTGCTCCACCTGCCGCGTCTCGATGATCGAGGGCGGAGGAGACGCCGCCGGTTGGTCGATCTTCTTCCTGCTGATCGTCATCGTCGCCATGCTCTCCGGCATCGCCTTCTTCATGTTCCGCATCGCCCGCCGCGAAAGAGAGCATTTCGATCCATCACTTGCGGATGATTACACCCCTGCCGAATCTTCGAACTAACCACTTCGTTTCGAATTTAGAATTTAATATTTAGAATTTCAGTTCATGAGCCCTTCCAAATTCCTCGGGATCCCGGAAAACTTCTCCGTTCACGGCAGCCAGGTGGACCACATGCTTGATGTGGTGCACTGGTTCATGATCGCGCTGTTCATCGGTTGGACGATCTTCTTCCTCTACTGCCTCGTGCGCTTCTGGCACCGCCGCAGCCCCAAGGCGTCTTATGATGGCGTGAAAAGCCACCTTTCCAGCCACTTGGAAGTCGGTGTCATCATCGTTGAGGCCGTGCTGCTGCTCGGCTTCGCCTTTCCGCTGTGGGCCGAGCGCGTGGACAACTGGGATCAGGTGAAGAACCTCAACCCGGTGCGCGTGCGTGTCGTCGGCTGGCAATTCGGCTGGACCTATCATTACGCCGGCGCCGACGGCAAATTCGGCCGGGTGGACCCGCACAAAATCCGCTCCGTCGGCGACATCGGCCTGGACCTGGACGATCCGAACTCGCTCGATGATTTCGTCAGCCCGATCCTGAAGCTGCCCGTCTCGCGGCCCGCCGTGCTGAACATCACCACCACGGACGTGATTCACAACTATCACATTGTGCCGATGCGCATCCAGCAGGACGCCATTCCGGGGCGCGAAATCCCAATGTGGTTCACTCCGGTGAAGCCGATTGAGACTTACGTCGTCTGCGGCCAGCTTTGCGGCGAAGGTCATGGCAACATGGTCGGCACGATGGAAGTCGTCGCCGCCGAGGAATACGACTCATGGTTCGACGGCCAGACCAAGGCCGCACTCGATGCGAACCGCAAGTGATCCGCGCTTGCGGATGAAGTGCCTCAGCCTTTTTTGAACAAGGCCCGCAGTTCCCGAGCAAGCACCTCAGCGGCCTCGGCGACGGTGATTTGCCTGCCTGCTTCCGTTTCCAGGCAGCTCATGGAAACACCATCCAACCCGCAGGGGGTGATTGCAAAAAACGGCGGCAGGCTTTCCCGGGTGATGTTGATGGCGAAGCCGTGCATGCTGATCCATTTTCTAACACCCACGCCGATGGAGGCGAGCTTGCGGTTTCCCACCCACACTCCGGTGAGTCCCTCACGCCGTGCCGCCACCACTCCGAAGGCGGCGCAGGCGCGGATCAGGGCCTCCTCCAGCTTGCGGAGGTGCTCGTGCAGGTCCCGCCCGCGTGGGTTGAGATCGAGGATCGGATAACCGACGAGCTGGCCGGGGCCGTGATAGGTCGCCTGGCCGCCGCGGTTGGTTTCAAAAACCGGATGGGGAAGCGAGGTGGCGTCGCGCAGGGAGGATTGGTCGCGCAGCCGACCGATGGTGTAAACGGGCTCGTGCTCCAGCAACAGAATGGTATCGCCGCCGGTGCCGGCGAGGATGGCATCGACGTGCGACTCCTGGAGTCGGAGGCCTTCCTCGTAGGATACCGGATCGGGAAGATGGAGAATATCCAACATGGTCAAACGAGGCGGCGTTCCAGCAGTTTGGCTTTGAGGGGATCGGACGCCTGCAGGTGGGCGATGCCTATGGCGAGCGCGTCCGCGGCGTCCGGCGGCGGGGTTTCTGATAGACCGAGCAGCGCGCGGACCATGAAGGCTACCTGCGATTTATCGGCATTGCCATTGCCGACGACTGCCATCTTGACTTTTTTCGGCGAGTATTCGTAAACCCGGAGTCCGTGATCCGCCGCGGCGATGAGCGCCGCGGCGCGTGCCGCTCCCATCGAAATGGCGGTCTGGTGGGACTGGACGTAAATGATGCCCTCCACGGCGACCTCGTCGGGCTGGAATTTGGTGATGACGTTCACCAGATGGGTGCGGATCGCCGAGAGAGCGCCGGATTGCGCGATGCTTTTCGGGATGGAGATCACATCGAATGCGAGCACGGTCGGCTTGCGCGGATCACCCTCCAGCACGGCGTAGCCGGTGTTTCTAACCGCAGGGTCGATGGCGAGGACTTTCATTTCATGGATCAGGTCAAACCCTTGAGTCTACGGGCGATCTATTGCGGATTCCGGCTCAGAAGGCCACGCCTACCCCGAGGATGAGAATGACGGCTCCGTTCAGGTCCAGCTCCGCCTCCGCATTGCCGGCCCGTTGGTCAAAGGTGCCGAGATTGTTGAACTCCACTCCACCGAATGCCGAGATGTTTTCGTAAACCTTCACATTGACCTGTGCGCGCAGATAGGCGCCGCAGAGCCATTCCGTCTCCCTGCTGTCCGCGCTAACAGTCTGACTCCCAAGTCCTCCAAGGCTCGTCGTGTCCGTATGGGAAAACTCGCTGTCGATCAATCCCAGCACCAATCCCGCGGCGAGATCCAGCGACACCCTCGGGGTGATTTCATATTCGAGGAAAGGCCCGATCCGCATGCCGTAGAGGTTTCCTTCCAGGCTGCGGCTGCCCGTGATGGCGGCCGCGCCGGGCTGTGTGGAGGTGCCTGCGTTCACGGCCGTATCACTCAATTGCGGTGCCCCGGGTCCTTCCACCGGACCGACGTATATCGGCGGCGCGACAGGAGGCAGCACTCCGTCCAAGGCGAAGGAGTGGGTCGTGGTGACAATGTCGCCGGACAGGGAGCGCCGGTCGTCGAAATCGAGATTCATCCAGTTGAGCGCGCCTTCAAGGCCCCAGCGCAAGTTGCGTCCTCCTCCCAGTGGTTGCTGATAGCTCAGTTCAAGCCCGTTGAGAGGTTCCTCGTCCACATCATTGGAACGCGCCGTTCCAGGGGAGCCGGAGTTGCGCATGAGCACGTTGTCTCCGCTGACTTGCGCGTCGCTGTCATAGCCCCAGTAGGTGGTGCGGCCGTTGGCGTTGCCGCTTTCATCGATGCCGATGAACCCGTCGTCGTAGCTGCGCACCACCGTGCCCGGCGCACCTTGGATCCGTCCGGGAGCACCTGGCAGGTTCGGGCTGGCATAACCACCCAGACCGGAGAAATCCGCCGAGATGTTGAAGGCGGCTCGATAGCCGAGTCCGACGCGCCCGATCCACGGCGCGGGCGCGTCCTGCGGCATGGAGCTTTTGGAAAAACCATCCTTGTCCGTGCCTGCCTCAAGGAAAGTGGAGAGGGTGAGCAGGATCAATCCAGGGCGAATGATGCAGGTTTTCATGATTTCCCGTCAGGTTGGATTCAGTCCGCCCGGATGACTTGATAGAAACGCGCCGGCACGTTCTTGGGATCCGGAAGGCATTGCGTCTTGGGCGGCCCCTCATCCACCCACTGCACGACGAAGCCGGTGCCGGTCACCGCCGGCCGGGCAAGGCTCCAGTTGAGCATATCGGGGGAGTAAAGGATGTGGTATCTCGCTCCCTTGACTGTCTTGAAATCAATCAGGAACGCATGGTCCGGCGCGAGCATCCGGGTGTTCAACACCGCTTGCGGCGTGCCTGGGGGAATCTTCAATATTTCCGCCGGAACCAGTTCCACCGTAAAGGTGGGGGTGGGAACCGTCACGCGGTCCGGCGAATAGAATTCCGCCGTCATGGTCACTTGGCCTCCCGGCGGAACGGGATAGTCATGCTGTAGATACGGTTTGCCCGTGCTGTTGATGCCACTGGCATTGTAAAGGCGGATGCGCGCGCCGGTGTCCGCGGAGCTCCAGTGGACGGTGACGCGGATCGCTTCCAGCGTCTGTGAGCTGCGGTTGGTGACCGTCAATTGCTGCCGCATCAGGGTCGTTTGCAGGAACCGCGTGCTGGCATGATCCACCACACCGGCGGCAAACACCGAAGGGTCCATGAGGCTCAGGATCACTTGGCTGGCCGAGCCCGTGCTGGGCAGGTAAAAACCTTCTCCCTGATAGACCGCCGAAAGCGGGTGTGTCCCCACCGCGAGGGCCGGAGCCATCAATGTGGCCTGCCCGCTGCCGTCGAGCGTTCCAGTGCCCAAACTGGTGACACCATCGAAGAATTCGACCAAGCCCGCGGGCGTGCCGGTTTCGGAAGTGATCGTGGCGGTGAGGGTTGTGGATTGACCAGGGAACGCGGGATTCGGGTTGGCGGCCAGCGAAGTGCGGGTGCTTGCCGGGATTTCAGGAGATGCCACGAGCCTGATGTTATCGACGTAGGCCACCGGCATGTTTGCCAAGGTTTGATCGTCTTCCAAATTGATTCGCAGAGTGCTTAACTCCCCACTCCAACTTGGAGAAGACGGTTTGAGATTGTCGATGATCAATTTTGCATCAAGCCATACCGACCAACGGAAAGTTTTCAGATCCAGATGCATCGCCAGATGATGAACCGCATCAAATGAAAAAGTATCTACATTGACTGGGATGCCGCCACCCGTCGATACCCTTCCCACATTGCCATCGGTCGTGAAATCCAAACGGACGGCGGTTGGCGCGTCGACAAGTATCGTGAACGTGTCAACACTCCGGCTTGCTGCCGGGCGCTTTTGGAAATTCGACAGCCTGAAGTCCATCTCGAACAGGAATGTCCTGTCGGATACAGGAATGAGGGATTTGCTGAATGCATACAACTGGCTGTATGAATAAAGCTGGCCAATCGGTTCAGGCAGGAGTTGAAGGGCCTTGTTCATTCCCGATGCCTCGTTGCTTACCACCGCTCTGCCGGATTGGATGCTCGCCAACCGGTTGCTTGGCAGTGAGGCAGGGGGCGTTGCTCCGAGGACCGGGGGTGTCAATCCCGGAGCCGTATCTTCGAAATTGATATCCACCAGTGCTGACGGCGCGGCCGAGGTGGCGAGGGCCGGAAACATCCAAAGCGCGGCGATGAGAAAGGCGGCGAGTGGTTTCATGATCATGAGGCGAGGGGTGCTCCCGATTACCTCCGCTTTTTGCCGCCGCCGGTTTTTTTGCGGCGCACCGGCTTGCCCGGCGAGTCGTCGAGCAGGGCGGTGTAGATGTAGTCGAAGTTGTCCAGCCTGCGGCGCGGGATTTTCTGATCGATGAAGATTTCCACGGACTTCGCGTAGTCGAGTTCGTCGGCGGTGAGGATGGTGAAGGCGTCGCCCTCGGCCTCGGCGCGGCCAGTGCGGCCGATGCGGTGGACATAGTCCTCGGCATTTTCCGGGACGCGGTAATTAATGACATGGGACACGCCGGAGATGTCGATGCCGCGGGCGGCA
>RPOS01000048.1 GCA_003820635.1 Verrucomicrobiaceae bacterium
ATGGAAGAAAATGACTCCGATCACATGGCCATTCTGGGTCCTACGATCTGACAACCCTGAAATTCGAACAAGCCGCGTCATGACAACCCCTACCAGCCGCCCTGTTTCGATGATGCCCCGTAATTACAATCCTCACCCCGTGATCGACGCGCGCCCTCGCTGGTAGGGGTGCACGCGCTCATCGTTCGGCAGAAAATGAATATGTCCCAATCAATATCACCGGACAGGCGAACTCGGATTTTAAAGCGAGTTTGGCCGCTGCCCGTTGCAGTGCTTCTTTTCGCTTCGGCATGGATTGCACGATCTATGGGACGGGAGTTCTTTTGGGCTACTCACTTTATTTTCGAGATAGGAATCATGGTCTGCATGTTTGCCTCAGTGATCTACACTATAAGACTTTGGCGGCGCACAGCTACGGACCTCCCAAGGTGGGTATTCTTTCTGAACCTCTTTTTTGGCCCGCTGTTTTTTGCCGCTCAATTCGCAGTGATACTCCTAGATCTGAAGTTCCCCTGGCAATAAATTCCAGAAGCCGAATCGGGTCCCCGGGAGTAGTTAGCTCCCGGGTCCCACACCACCCTGCGTACGGCTTTGACTCCGTTCCTCCGTCCATGCAGGATGGCTTCGCGGTTTTCCGTGCCGCTACAAGCGGCCGGGGCATTGTACAGGGCGGTTCCAATCAGACACGGCATTCGGCCCGTGGTGAAGAACGATCCAGACGGCTCTCGTAGCATTTTTACTACACGGGATCACTGGTGCGCCATCATGACCTGATGATGAAGAAGTTGGAAGGAGAGATGCGGATATGGACTCTGGAGCAGTCAAGCCGATTGGCCACGCGGAATTTCTTGCTCAAGTTGGACGATCTGGAAGATGAGGACGGTTATTTACCACCCGGCTTGATTCGCAACACAGCAGTTCGTCATGACAGACAGGATCCAGGCTATGGAAGCAGGCGGCAATAAGACAGCGGATCGGGTCCCCGGGAGTACGTATGGAGCACGGTGGTGAAGCCGGGGATGCCGCCGAGTTTGCTGAAACACAGGTCTTTCAAAGGGCCGCGCGAGCGCATCAGAGACGGCCTTTCCGCAGTTCATTGGAGAGCTACCATCATGCCCCCCGCTGTGCCCGGGCCGCGATGCGATTCTTCCCGGTTGACCGGCGACCTATGAACTCCGAAGGTTCCGCCATGCCCAACAAGCAGGAGCTTCTGGACCTCCAGTTCATCGACGCACGCCACAAGCTGCTCGATCTGGCGGCGTTTCTCGACCGCATCGACCGGCATCCCGGCGACGGGGATTTCCGGATCGTGGCGATGAAAACCGCGCTGCCCATCCTGCTGGCGGACCGCCCGGACCGCGCCCGCGCCATTCTGGAGGCACTTTCGGATGAAACCAGCGAGCCCATCCAGCAGGCAGCGCACCAAGGAGCTTTTGGCGCGCCTTCTCATTCAAAATCCAAAATTTAAAATTCAAAATTCCACATGCGCTACATCGAGCCCCACGCCCACATGGTCAGCCGGACGACGGATGATTATGAGAAACTCGCGCTCGCTGGCTGCGAGGTGGTGTGCGAACCGGCGTTCTGGGCGGGATTCGACCGCTTATCCGCGCAGGGGTTTTATGACTACTTCCGCCAGCTCACGGAATACGAGCCGAAGCGCGCGGCGAGATATGGCATCCGGCATTTCTCATGGCTCTGCATCAACCCGAAGGAGGCGGATGATCCGGTTTTCGCCCGCGAGGTGATGGCACTCATTCCGGAGTTTCTCAAATGCCAAACCGTGCTGGGCATCGGCGAGATCGGGCTGAACAAGAACACGCGCAACGAGCTGGCCATCTTCGAGGAGCATGTGCAGCTCGCGCTCGATCACGACCTGCCGATCCTGATCCACACGCCGCACCTCGAGGACAAGCTCAAGGGCACGCGCCTCACGCTCGATTCGCTGGCGAATTTTTCCAAACTCAACCGCACGAAAGTCATCATCGATCATGTGGAGGAGCACACCGTTTCGCAGGTGCTGGATGCCGGCTACTGGGCGGGCATGACGCTTTATCCCCACAGCAAGTGCTCGCTGGACCGCGCCATCGACATTCTGGAAATCCACGGTCCCGAGCGGCTGTGGATGAACTCCGCCTGTGACTGGGGCGTCTCCGATCCGCTGGCCGTGCCGAAGTGCGCGCTGCAGATGAAAAGCCGCCAGCACACGGCGGAGGCGATCGAACGCATCATTTATCAAAACCCGCGGGATTTCCTCAGCCAGTCGCCGCGGTTCACGGTTTGACCACCGCGGCATCCATCTGCCGCCGCCAATCCGACAGACGCGCCTTCAAGGCGGCATCCGCCGTGGACGGGTTGTAGCGCGAGACATCGATATCCCGGTAGAGCGCGGCATGACGGGCCTCGTCGCATGCAGGATTGGGCGAGTTCATCCGCACGGCGAGGCTGGTGCGCCAGGCGGCGAGCTCGGCGAGCAAGGCATGGGTGCGCGCCGGCTCCTGCGCCGCCAGATTCGTCGTTTCACCGGGATCCTCGCGCAGGTTGAACAATTCCGCGGAGCCATCCTCGTAGGACTCGATGAGTTTCCAATCCCCCGCACGCACCGCTCCGGCCGGGCGGCTGCCTTGGTTCGCGTAGTGGGGAAAATGCCAGAAAAACCTCCGCTCGGCGGCTGCCGGTTGGCCCGCGACGAGCGGGGCGATGCTCACGCCATCCAGCCCCTCCGGCAGCGGCCGGGCGGCGATTTGCAGCAAGGTGGGGAGCCAGTCGGTATTGACCACCGGGGTTTCCACCACACGGCCTGCGGCGGCATGCCCCGGCCAGCGCAGGATGAGCGGGATGCGCGTGCCGCCTTCGTAGAGGAAGCCCTTGCCCGCCCGGAATGGCGAGTTGTGGGTGATGGTCTCGTGTTTCAACTCGGGCACATGCAGGCCGCCGTTGTCCGAGGTGAAAATCACGATGGTTTCCGAGGTCAGCCCGAGCGCCTCGATGCGGGCGAGCAAGCGGCCCACGGCGTCGTCGAGCGTCTGGATCAAGGCGGCATAGACCGGCTCGAAGGCCCCGCGGTTTTCCTCCACCGGCTGTGGGCGGGCGGAATAGGGAATGTGCGGCGTGTCATGCGCGAGATAGAGGAAAAACGGCCGGTCCCGGTGCTCCTCGATGAATTTTTCCGCGGCGGCGGTCAGGTCGTATTCGCCCTTGCCGCCCTCGGTCTCGGAAGGAGCGGTGACTTGCGGGCCTGGATGGTAAACATCGAAACCCTGCTCCAGCGGCCCGAATCCGGTTTGGCCGAGGTGCCATTTGCCGACGCAGGCGGTGGCGTAGCCGGCGGCTTTGAGATGCTCCGCCAGTGTCATTTCCTCCAAGGCCAGCTGCTGGGGGACCACCGGTTGCAGCAGCTTTTGGGCGGCACAATCCACCCGCCCCGGCAGGTAGGTGGTCAGGTGCAGCCGCGCGGGGTGCTTGCCGGTGAGAATGGCTGCCCGCGAGGGCGAACAAATGGGCGACGCGCAATAAGCCGAGGTGAAACGCAGGCCCTCGCCCGCCAGCCGGTCCAGATGCGGCGTGCGGTGCTCGCTGCGCCCGTAGCAAGCCAAGTCATTGATGCCCAGATCGTCGGTGAGGATGAAAACGATGTTGGGCGGCCGCGGCGCTTCCGCCGCCACCAGTCCGCCGCCCGCCATGGCCATGAGGGAAGTCAGCAGTGCGCGGCACCAGCCCGGTGCGGCCGGGCGGTGCTTGGCAAAACGGAAATACTTGGTCTTCATAACCTGAAAAAAACGGGATCCTGCCGGCATTTCTTTCAGAAGAAAAAATGCCTCTGCCCGGTGCCAACTCCGCTCTTGGCAAGGCCGGGCCAGCGGCCATGCTTGCGGGTGTTTGACAAAACCCGAATCAAACTCCCCTGCCCGCCCGCGGCGCACAGGCCGGAGCCGCAGCCTTCCTGTGACAAATTCGTCACCTTCCGGAGGTTCGTGAGCCCGGTATCAACCGCTAATTCTTCGAAGAAATGCACCGCATTCTGATCGTTGAGGATGAACAGGACATTGCCGACTTGATCGGTTTCAACCTGCAGCGCGCCGGATTTGAAGTCATCAAGGCATACAATGGCATCAGCGCCACCGAGATCGCCATGCGCGAGCGCCCGAACCTCATCGTGCTCGACCTGATGTTGCCCGGCCGTGATGGCTACGCGGTGTTCCGCGAACTGCGGCGCGATCCGCGCACCGTGGACATCCCGGTGATCATGCTCACCGCGCGGGCCCAGACGGAAGACCGCATCCAGGGACTCCAGGTCGGCGCGGATGACTACCTCACCAAGCCCTTCAGCCCCAAGGAACTGCTGCTGCGCATCCAGGCCATCCTCAAGCGCGCGGAGGCCCCGCCCGGCATGGTGGACTTCGGCCATGGGCCGTTCCGCTTCGATAAGAACGCGCTGAAGTTTTACGTCGAGAACGAGCCGATGGAACTGACCTCCACGGAGTTCAAACTGCTGCTTTTCCTCTGCGAGCGGGCCGGCAAGCCGCAGGACCGCAATGAGCTGCTGCGCACCGTCTGGGGCTACAGCGATTCCGCCCACAGCCGCACGCTGGACACGCATATGAAACGCTTGCGCCAGAAGCTCGGTGCGCACGGATCGTGGATTGAAACCGTCCGCGGCATCGGCTACTGCATGGCCAAAGCGGAACCATGACCACAGCCCTCGCCATTGCCCTGGCCCTCTCGGCACTCGCCGTGCTGGGCATCCAGTGGGCCCGCAACCGCCGCTCGCACCAACGACTCGCGGCGGAAAGCCGCGCTTTTGAAAGCCGCCTCGAGCACGAACTCAAGCAGGCGACCGACGAGCGCAACCGCCTGCTCGACGCGCTGGGCGATGCCTTCCTGCTGGTGGATTCACGCGGCATCATCCGCTTCGCAAACGCCGCGGCCCACGAGCTCTTCAGTTGCCGGGAGCTGCCCAACCGCTCGGTTTCCGAAACCTTCATCGACCCACGCCTGTCCAAGGCCGTTCTGCAATGCCTCGAAACCGGCGAGGCCGTTCAAACCCGCGCCGTCCTCTCCCAGCAAACCTCGCCGCGCGGCGATCAGGAAACCCGTGGCCTCAACTCCTGGATCATCGACGCCGCCCGCCTGCCCTGCCCGGCGGACACCGCCCCGCTCACCCGCATCATCGTGCGCGACGTGACCGCCGAGCACCAGATCGAACAAATCCGCAAGGACTTCGTGGCAAACGCCTCCCACGAACTGCGCACCCCGATGGCCATCATCAATGGCTATTTGGAAAACCTGCTCGAGGACGACATGCTCGAAGACGCGGAAATGACCCGCCGTTTCCTCACCATCATGCGCAAGCACGCCGAGCGCATCTCCCGCATTGTGGAGGACATGCTGGTTATTTCACGCCTCGAATCCGGCGAGGCCAACTCACTCAAAATCGAGCCATTCCGTTTCCGCTCCTGCATCAACGACGTGCTGGAGCGCCTCGAATCCGTCATCCGCACCCAGCAGGCCACCATCAACGTCGTCATGCCGGACGAGGCGCTGGTGCTCCAAGGCGATCGTTTCTACTGGACCCAAGTGCTCTTCAACCTCGTGGAAAACGCCCTCAAGCAAAACCCCCACCCCGGGCTGAGCGTGGAAATCGGCTGCACCACGGACGGCCCCGGCCACCGCATCTGGGTGAGTGACAACGGCATCGGCATCCCCAGCGCGGATCTCGCCCACATTTTCCGCCGTTTTTACCGCGTGGAAAAGCATCACTCGCAGCGCGAGATCCAGGGCACCGGCCTCGGACTCTCCATCGTCAAGCGCGCCATCGAGGCCCACGGCGGCACGATTTCCGTCACCTCCGTGCCCGGCCGCGAGACCAAATTCCTCATCTCCCTGCCCGCCCAGCCCGCCAGTAATGGCGCTTGACTGCCAATGTGACGGATTTGTCACATTGTGGATGTCGCGGCTGACCGCCCGGTCTGGATTCATCCTGCCGCCTGCCACAAACAACATGCAGTTTATGAAAAACAAAACACTCGTCCTGCTCTGCAGCCTCGCCACCGCCGCACTCGCCGACACCTCGCACCTCGACCCTGCGCTGCCGGAATACAAGACCGTCAGCGGCGTTTCCGGAAACCTCAATTCCATCGGTTCCGATTCGCTCAACAACCTGATGACGCTGTGGGCGGAAGGCTTCAAGAAGGCCTACCCGAACGTGAACATCCAGATCGAGGGCAAGGGCTCCTCCACCGCGCCGCCGGCCCTGATCGAGGGCACCGCCCAGATCGGCCCGATGAGCCGGCCGATGAAGGCCGAGGAAATCGACGCCTTCGAGAAAAAGTTCGGCTACAAGCCGACGGAAGTGAAACTCGCCATCGACGCGCTGGCCGTCTTCGCCCACAAGGACAACCCGCTCAAGGGTGTGACCATGCAGCAGGTGGACGCGATGTTTTCCAAAACCCGCAAAATGGGCGGCGACGACATCACCGAGTGGGGCCAACTCGGGCTGGACGCCTGGAAAGGCCGCTCGATCTCGCTCTTCGGGCGCAATTCCGCCTCCGGCACCTACGGGTTTTTCCAGGAACACGCGCTTGCCAAGGGTGACTTCAAACCCACCGTCAAGGAGCAGCCCGGCTCCTCCGCCGTGGTCCAGGGCGTGGGCGCGGATCCCTACGCGGTCGGTTATTCCGGCATCGGCTACAAGACTTCCGGCGTGCGCGCACTGCCCATCGCCGGTGACGACGGCACCTTTTACGAGGCCAACTACGAGAATGCCCTGAGCGGTGATTATCCGCTGGCGCGCTTCCTCATGGTCTATGTGAACAAGAAGCCCGGCCAACCGCTGGATGCGCTGACGCTGGAGTTCCTCAAGTTCGTGCTGACCAAGGAAGGCCAGGCCATCGTCGAAAAAGACGGCTACTACCCGATGCCTGCGGAACTGGCAGCGGAGGTGGTGGAGTCGCTTTCCAAATAATCCCCCCCCGGAAACGAAATCATGCGGCCCGTGAACTGAGGCTTGCCCGCGCTTGAGGTGCGGTTCTAGCTTCGCCGGGGCCGCAACCTTTTGGATTGGCCGGCCCCTTTCTCCCATGTCGGAAACTCCCTACCCCCCGGATCCCAAGCGCTTTGAAGTATCGCGGGCCACCTTGTGGTTCGACCGCTTCATGGGCTGGCTGATCCGCTCCGGCGGCGTGGCGGTGATTCTCGCGGTGTTCGGGATTTTTTACTTCGTGGGCAAGGAGGTGCTGCCCCTTTTCCGCTCCGCCGAGGTGACCCCCGCAGGAAAGATCACGGCAGCCATGGCACCGGCGGTGCTGGGCGTGGATGAATGGGGTGAAATGCCGTATTTTTACGATGGCCGGGACAAGGTGGTTTTCCTCAATGTGGCGGATGGCACCCGGCGCGAGATCGAGGTGCCGGGCCTGGCGGGCCTGAAGATCACGGCCCATGCCCATGACGCGGTGCATCACCGGATCGCCCTGGGTCTGGACGACGGCCGTGTGGGATCGTTTCTCATCAGCTATGAGCGGAAATTTTCCGACGACGGCAAATCTTCCGTCGAGCCCACCGTCACGCCGGAGCCGTGGTTCACCCTGCAGCACGGCTCCGGGCCGGTGACGGCGGTGAGCTATGGCGACTCCGGCGCGGGCCGGGTGATCGCGGCGCGGCGCGGCGAGGGCGGCTCCACCACCGTCTCGGTGCTGCGTCTGGCGATGAAACGCGGGCTGATCGGCAAGGGCAAATTGTCATTGGTGGAAGAGGCGGATGTCAGCGCATCGCTCGGCGCGGAGCCGCTGCTGCTGCGCGCATCGCAAAACGGTGCGATGGTCCTGGTGGCCTGCGCCGATGGCGGGGTCAGCTATTTCATGGCGGATGCGGCCGGGGTTTCCAAACGCCAGACTTTCCGGCCCTTCGACGGTGCGCCACCGCGGCAGATGGACTTCCTCTTCGGCGGGGTGTCCGTCGTCCTGACAGCCGCTGACGGCCGCCAGTCACAATGGAGTCTGTTCCGCGCGGACAAGGGCGGCGAGCGCCTGTTCGGCGAGACCAAGGTGTTTCCGCCATTGGGCGAGGGCCCGGTGGTCTTCGCCGCCAGCCAGCGCAACCGCACGTTTCTAACAGGCGCGGGCCGCGGGCTTTCCATCCGCCACAGCACCTCCGGCGCGGTGCGCTGGGAGGGCACGCTCGACATCGATCCCGTCACCGCGGTGCTGGATGCCAAGGGCGAGCATTTCATCGCCGCGGCGGCGGATGGCACGGCGAGGCGATACTCCATCCATGACCCGCATCCCGAGGCGGGCTGGCGCGCGTTTTTCGGCAAGGTCTGGTATGAGGGCGGCGCGGAACCTGTTTATCAATGGCAGTCCACCGGCGGATCGGATGATTTCGAGCCCAAGCTGTCGCTGATTCCGCTGATCTTCGGTTCGCTCAAGGGCACGGCTTACGCGCTGTTGTTTTCGATCCCCATCGCGCTGCTGGCCGCGGTGTTTTCCGCCGCCTTCCTGCCGCACGAAATCAAGCGCGTGGTCAAGCCGGTGATGGAAATCATGTCCTCGCTGCCATCCGTGGTGCTCGGCTTCCTCGCCGGGCTCTGGCTCGCGCCGATTCTCGAAACGCGCGTGCCCTCGGTGATGATGATGACGCTTCTGGTGCCGCTCGCCGCGCTCGGCGCGGGCTACGCATGGTGCCGCCTGCCCATCGGTTTCCGCAATCGTTTCGCCTACGGCAGCGAGTGGATGATCGTGGTGCCCTTCCTCGCACTGGCCGGCTGGATCGGCTGGTCGCTGGGGCCGGTGATCGAGTCCGTGCTGTTTGTTTACAAGGACGTGGCGACCGGAAAAGAGATCGCGGATTTCCGCCTCTGGTGGCCGCAGGCGGCGGGCATTTCCTTCGAACAGCGCAACTCGCTGGTGCTCGGTTTCATGATGGGCTTCGCGGTGATCCCCGTGATCTTCACCATTGCCGAGGACGCGCTTTCCAATGTGCCCAAGTCTCTAACAGCCGCCGCCGCCGCGCTTGGCGCGAACCGCTGGCAGGTCGTCTGGACCGTCATGCTGCCGGTCGCCTCGTCCGGCATCTTTTCCGCGCTGATGATCGGCTTCGGCCGCGCCGTGGGCGAAACAATGATCATGGTGATGGCCACCGGCAACACCCCCATCACCGAGTGGAACCTCTTCAACGGCATGCGCACGCTCTCCGCGAACATCGCGGTGGAACTGCCGGAAGCGCCCGTCGGCTCCACCCATTACCGCACACTCTTCCTCGGCGCGGTGGTGCTTTTCGCCATGACATTCGTCATGAACACCATCGCCGAGCTGCTCCGCCAGCGCCTGCGGGACCGCAACAAGATTGTCTAACCGATGCAAACCGGACCCAACAACCAGGCCACACCGTTCGCGACCACCGGCCGCTCGCGCCGTGGCGAGCCGTGGATCTGGCTCACCGCCGGGGGGCTCGCGCTCGGCATTGCCATGGCGCTGGGACTTTTCCTGCTCATCCTCATCAAGGGCACGGCATCCTTCTGGCCCGGCCGCATCGAGTTGATGGAGGTTTCCATCGACGGCAAAACCGAACTCATCGCCGGATACATCACCCAGGAAACCGAGCGCCGCGACGGCGAGGGAAAACTGCACGAGGAAATCCAGATCTTCCGCGGCAACAAGGACCTCAATGGCGAGGCTTTCAAATACATCGACCGCGCCAACATCCTCAAGTCTTCAAGGCCCGAGTCGCTGCTGCTGGTCGAGCGCCTGGAATTCGGCCCCGCCATCGTCCACGGCGTGGCCGTCGAGACGCCGCAAGGCCGCATCGAGGTGGCCTCGCCGGATTTCATGCCCGCTTTGGAAACCATGCTCAGGCAGGGCGCCGAGGCACGCGGCCGCCTGCTGAAAATCGAACGCAAGCAGATCGGCGCCATCAGCCGCGAACTGGAAGCCCTCGGCCGCGCCGAAAAAACCGGCGCGGTGGCCGCGCCAACCGCCGCATCCCGCCGCGAGGTCTTGCAGAAGGACTTCGAACGCTTGCAGGCACAGGCTGCGGAAATCCGCGCCGAAGTTTCAAAATCAAGGTTTCTCGGCCGTTCCGCCGATGGCCGCGAGATCACCGTGGAAAGCGGCGCGCTGTTAGGTGTGTTCGAGTCGAACCGCGCCAGCTTCGCGGGCCGCGTCGGTGAAATGGCCCACCGCATCTGGAAGTTTCTGAAAGACGATCCGCGCGAGGCGAACACCGAGGGCGGCGTGTTTCCCGCGATTTTCGGCACGGTGATCATGACCTTGGTGATGAGCCTGTTCGTCACGCCCTTCGGGGTGATCACGGCGATCTATCTGCGGGAATACGCCAGCCAGGGGCTCTTCGTGCGCATCGTGCGCGTCTGCGTGAACAACCTCGCCGGCGTGCCCTCCATTGTCTTCGGCGTCTTCGGCCTGGCGTTCTTCGTGTATTTTGTCGGCGGAAAAATCGACCAGGCACTGTTCTCCGACAAGCTGCCCACGCCCACCTACGGCACCCCCGGCATTTTCTGGGCCTCGCTCACGCTGGCGCTGCTCACGCTGCCGGTCGTCATCGTCGCCACTGAGGAAGCGCTCTCCGCCGTGCCGCGGGGCGTGCGCGAGGCGGCACTCGCCTGTGGTGCCTCCAAGTGGCAGACCATCCAGCGCGTGGTGCTGCCTGCCTCCCTGCCCGGCATTCTAACAGGCGTGATCCTCGCCATGGCCCGCGGTGCCGGAGAAGTGGCCCCGCTCATGCTGGTGGGCGTGGTGAAACTCGCTCCCTCGCTGCCCATCGACGACATCGCGCCCTTCATCCACCCGGAGCGCAAGTTCATGCACCTCGGTTTCCACATCTATGACCTCGGCTTCCAATCGCCCGACGCCGAGGCCGCCAAACCCATCGTCTATGCCACCGCGCTGCTGCTCATCATCGTGGTGGTGACCTTGAACCTCGCCGCCATCCTGATCCGCAACCGCCTCAAGAAACGCTTCGCCACGAGCAGCTTCTAACATGCCAGACTCCGCTCCAGCTTTCCGTCCCGATTTCATCCGCGTGGAAAACTTCAGTTTCCACTACGGCGAGAAGCAGGCGATTTTCGACATCGACATGGCCATCCCCGAGCACCGCGTCACCGCGTTGATCGGCCCCTCCGGCTGCGGCAAATCCACCCTGCTGCGCAACATGAACCGCATGAACGACCTCATTGAGGGCGTGCGCCATGAAGGTGACATCCGGCTCAACGGCACCAGCCTCTACGATCCCTCGGTGGAGGTGATTTCCCTGCGCAAGCGCGTCGGCATGGTGTTCCAGAAATACAATCCCTTCGCCAAGTCGATCTACGAAAACGTGGTCTTCAGCCTGCGTGTGGCCGGGCGCTCGAAGAAATCCGAACTCGATGAAACCGTCGAGCGCGCACTCAAGGCGGCCGCACTGTGGGACGAGGTGAAGGACCGCCTGCACGACTCAGCCTTCGGCCTTTCCGGCGGCCAGCAGCAGCGCCTCTGCATCGCCCGCGCCATCGCAAACCAACCGGAGATCCTGCTGATGGACGAGCCCTGCGCCGCCCTGGATCCGCTGGCCACGCTCAAGATCGAGGAGCTGATCACGAAATTGAAAAAGCAATACACCATCGTCATCGTCACCCACAACATGGAGCAGGCCACCCGTTGCTCGGACCGCACCGCGTTTCTCTACATGGGACGGCTCATCGAATATGGCGAGACCGTGCAGGTGTTTGAAAATCCGGCACACCCGGAAACCGAAGCCTACATCACCGGACGTTTCAGTTGATATGAATCCCGCCGCAGACAATTCACAGCCCGCCATTGAAGTCCGCGAGATGGACTTCAGTTATGGCAAGTCCGTGGCGCTCAAAAACCTCACTCTCGACATCCCGCGCAACGAGATCACCGCCTTCATCGGCCCCTCCGGCTGCGGCAAGTCCACTTTGCTGCGCTGCTTCAACCGGATGAATGACTTCATCCCCGGTGCCAAAGTGTCCCGTGGCGGCATCTGGATCGATGGCATCGAGATCCACAGCCCGGAGGTCGATGGGGTCGAACTCCGCCGCCGTGTTGGCATGGTGTTCCAGAAATCCAACCCCTTCCCGCGCAGCATTTATGAAAACGTGGCCTACGGCCCGCGCATCCTCGGCGAGCGCCGCAGGGAGGTGCTGGACGGCATCGTGGAAAAAGCCCTGCGCGGCGCGGCACTGTGGGATGAAGTGAAGGACCGCCTGCACGAGAGCGCCTACGGTCTCTCCGGCGGCCAGCAGCAACGCCTCTGCATTGCCCGCACCTGCGCCGTGGATCCAGAGATCATCCTGATGGACGAGCCATGCTCCGCGCTCGATCCGATCGCCACCGCGCGTGTCGAGGAATTGATCCTTGCGCTCCGCGAAAACTACACCATCGTCATCGTGACTCATAACATGCAGCAGGCGTCCCGCGTTTCCGACCGCACCGCCTTCTTCTACCTGGGCGACCTCATCGAATACGATCTCACCCGGAAAATATTCTCCAACCCCTCCGAAAGGCGCACCGAGGAATACATCAGCGGACGCTTTGGATAATGACACAAGACGCAAGATGAACATTCCTCCGCACTTCACAGACATGTGTAGTTCCTGCCTTTGGACGTCTTCACATGTGTCTTGCAGCTTGAAGCCTTGAATCTTTCACCACCATGCACACACCCCACATTATCCGTGACTTCGACGAGGCCATCACCGCACTGCGCGGCGAGGTGCTCGCCATGGCCGGCAAGGCGCGCCACAATCTGGAGCGCGCCATCCGCGCGCTGTTGGAACGCAACTCGGAACTCGCCAACGCCGTGATCGCCGATGATGACGAGGTGGACGAGCATGAGCGCCACATCGACCAACTCGGCATGGAAATCCTCGTCCGCTTCCACCCGATGGCCAGCGACCTGCGACTGGTGGTTTCCTCGATGAAAATCTCGATGAACCTGGAGCGCATCTCGGATCACGCCACCAGCATTGCCAAGCGCGCGCGGAAAATGAGCGGCAGCCACGAACTGCACGAAACCACGCTCATTGAACCGCTCTACACCATGGCGGACCACTTGCTGCGCGACGCCATTTCCGCCTACAGCGATCACAACGCGGTGCTCGGCGCGTCTCTGCATGCCCGGGACAAGGAGCTCGACCGCCTTCACAAGGATGCCAACGCCACCTATGGCGCACGCATCGAACAAGGCAACGGCCGCAGCCAGGACTATCTCCACCTGATTCTGGTCGTCCGCTCGCTGGAGCGGGTGGGCGATCTGGCCGTGAACATCGGCGAGGATGCCGTGTTTCTGGAAGCCGCGCGCGACCTCCGGCACGCCAGCAAGCGCGATCTCGAGTGACCCGCAGCGACGGGATCGCCCCTCACTGCGCCGCGCGCACGTCCTGAATGATGAGCTGCAGCGTGGTGCGGCCGCGGAAGTGGTTGCGGTCGATGGTGAAGGCCACATCCCACGGCGGATCCGGCAATGGATGCTCGCCGCCGCCGAAGAACACCGCGTCCTGCTCGTGGTAGCCCTGGCGCAGCATGAAGCGCAGGTGATGGTTCTTCATGTGCAGCGGTGGCCGGCTCAGGCCGATGCCGCGCGAAACAAAAACCGGCTGCGGGTTGCCGTTGCCGAAGGGCTGCAGCAAATCATAACTCGCCAGGAACTCGAGCGAGAGTTGGTCGAATGATATCTCGGCATCGTACATCAACTTCGGCCGGCGCTGGTCCTCGGTGGTGTTTTCCAGCACGTAGCGGGCGAGCTTTTCACGGAACGAGTCGATCCGGTCCTCATGGATGGAAAGCCCGGCGGCCATGGCATGGCCGCCACCGGCCAGCAGGTCAGTCTCGGAGGCCCGGATCGCCTCCACCAGTGAAACGCCTTCGATGCTGCGGCCCGAGCCCTTGCCAACGCCTTCCTCATCAATGGCGATGATGAACGTCGGCTTGTGATACTGCCGCATCAACCGCGAGGCGACGATGCCGACCACGCCGTGGTGCCACGAACGCGAGCCAAGCACGATGACCGGATCGCGCAATGGATTGAAATCCCGGTTGAGCATTTCCACCGCCTCGCGGCGGATGAGGGACTCATGGCTCTGACGCTCCTTGTTGTAGTCATCGAGTTTCCGCGCGAATTCCTGCGCCTCGCGGCGGCACTCGGTGGTCAGCGTGGCAAGCGCGTCCTCGGGAAAATCCATCCGGCCCGCCGCATTGAGCCGCGGCCCGATCCGGAAGCCGACATCCATCGAGGAGGCGCTGCCATTCATGCCGGTCACATCCTGCAACGCGCGCAGGCCGGGATTGAGCGTGTTGGGCAACTGCCGGAGACCATGGCGCACCATCAAGCGGTTTTCCCCGATCATCGGCACGATGTCGGAAATCGTTGCCACGGCCACCAGATCGATCAGCGCCTTGAGATCAAGTTCCGCCTTGCGGGTCTTGAGCAGGGCGTGGCCTAGCTTGAAAACAACGCCTGCGGCGCACAGATAGGTGAAATCGTTGCCGCATTTCGGATTCACCACCGCACAGCAATCCGGCCGGACCTCCGGCGCAGGCTCATGGTGATCCACGATCAGGACGTCGATGCCATCCGCACGCAGCGCCGCCACCTCCGCGATGGAGACGGTGCCGCAGTCCACGGTGATGAGCAGATCCGGCTTGGGCCCCTCTGCCATGCAGCGCTTGATGGCCGCCGTGCTCAGGCCGTATCCTTCCAAGCCGCGCTGCGGGATGAAGGCTCTTGGCTCCAGCCCGTAGGCCATCAGAATCCGCCGCATCAGGGTGATGGAAGTCACTCCGTCCACGTCGTAATCGCCGAAAATGCAGACTTTTTCCTTCCGGTCGGCCGCTTGGAGAATCCGCTCGACGGCCGGTTTCATGTCCGGAATCAAAAAGGGATCCGCCAAATCCTTGAGCTTCGGCCGCAGATAGCCCTCCAGATCCATCCCCGGCGGCAGGCCCCGCTGGCGGATCAAATGCTCCAAAATCAGCGGAAATGAGCCGTCAGAGCCGCTCCCGTCACTCGGGAACGGATCGCCACGGGGAATCCACTTGAAGGGCTGGGCACGCATGAATGCCCCAGACCCTAGAGACGGATCCCCGGTCGGTTCAAGATTTGAAACGCAATGTGCGCATTTCCGCACCCCTGCGACAGTTTGGCCTGGCGCAACTGTGCCATTTTGACGCGATTTGCCATTCCGGCAAAACCCCGCAGCCACAGCGAAAACTTTCAAGTCGCTCATAATGCGTGGATTGAAAATCTGCAAACTCATCTGGCACGGCCCATGCGTAAGGGCGGACGTCAACCACCGCCTCCTGCGGCAACACTGAAAGGAAACCACTTTATGTCCAAAATCCTCGGAATCGACCTCGGCACCACCAACTCCTGCATGGCCGTCATGGAAGGCGGAGAACCCATGGTGCTGGAAAACTCGGAAGGCGCGCGCACCACCCCCTCGGTGGTCGCTTTCGCCAAGAATGGTGAGCGTCTCGTCGGCCAAGCCGCCAAACGCCAGGCCGTCACCAACCCGAAAAACACCATTTTCTCCGCCAAGCGCCTGATCGGCCGCAAGTTCGCTGAACTCACCGAGGCGGACAAGCGCATGCCCTACAGCATCGTCGCCGCCTCCAATGGTGACGCCCACATCCAGGTGGAAGTCGCCGGTGAAACCAAAACTTTCTCGCCGCAGGAGATCGCCGCCATGGTGCTCGGCAAACTCAAAGCCGACGCCGAAGCCAAACTCGGCGAGCCCATCAAGCAGGCCGTCATCACCGTGCCCGCCTATTTCAACGACTCCCAGCGCAACGCCACCAAGGCTGCCGGTGAAATCGCCGGGCTCGAAGTGCTGCGCATCATCAACGAGCCCACCGCCGCCGCCCTCGCCTACGGTCTCGACAAGAAGTCCGACGAGAAAATCGCCGTTTACGACCTCGGCGGCGGCACCTTCGACATCTCGGTCCTCGAAATCGGCGACGGCGTCTTCGAAGTGCTCGCCACCGACGGTGACACCAAGCTCGGCGGCGACGACTGGGACAATGCGCTGATTCAGTGGATCGTCGGCGAGTTCAAGCGCGACCAAGGCATCGACCTCTCCGGCCAGCCGGACGCCCTCCAGCGGATCAAGGAAGAGGCGGAAAAAGCCAAGATCGCGCTTTCTTCCTCGCAGTCCTACGACATCAGCCTGCCCTTCATCACCGCCGATGCCACGGGGCCCAAGCACATCCAGCTCACGCTCACCCGCGCCAAGCTGGAGCAACTCACCGACTCGCTTTTCGAGCGCACCAAGAAGCCCGTCCGCGACTGCCTCAAGGAAGCCGGTCTCTCCACTTCGCAAATCAACGAACTCGTCCTCGTCGGCGGCATGACCCGCATGCCGAAAGTTGTGGAAGTCGCCCGCGATCTCGCCGGCCAGACCCCGCACCAAGGAGTCAACCCGGACGAAGTGGTCGCCATCGGCGCCTCCATCCAGGGCGGCGTGCTCCGCGGCGATGTGAAGGACGTTCTCCTGCTGGATGTCACTCCGCTCACGCTTTCCATCGAAACCGAAGGCTCGCGCGCCACGCCGATGATTGACCGCAACACGACCATCCCGGCCAAGAAATCGCAGGTCTTCTCCACCGCCGCGGACAACCAACCCGCCGTGGATATCCGCATCTGCCAAGGCGAGCGGCCGATGTTCAATGACAACAAGCTGTTAGGAAACTTCAAGCTCGACGGCATCGCCCCCGCCCGCCGCGGCGAGCCGCAGATCGAGGTCACCTTCGACATCGACGCCAACGGTATCCTGCACGTTTCCGCCAAGGACAAGCAATCCGGCAAGGAGCAGAAGATCTCCATCCAGGGCTCCTCCGGGCTCTCCAAGGACGAGATCGAACAAGCCAAGCGCGACGCCGAGGCCCACGCCGAGGAAGACAAGAAGCGCGTCGAAAAAGTCGATGCCAAGAACAAGGCAGAAAACCTCGTCTTCTCCGTCGAGAAACAACTCGGCGAACTCGGCGACCAGGCACCCGCCGAACTCAAGTCCATGCTCGAAGGCAAGATCAAGGCCGTGAAGGACGCGATCTCCAGCGACGACGTCAACCAGATCAACAGCGCGGTTTCCGACCTCGAAAACTCCCTGCAAGCCCTCGCCCAAGCCGCCCAACAAGCCCAGGCCGGAGCCGCTCAACCAGAAGTTGAACCCGCCGACGAACAAGCCTCCAGCGAGCCCAAGCAGGCCAAGGGCAAGGTCGTCGATGCCGAAGTCGTGGACTAACAGAACGCCATCGAAGGCAACCGAACACTTTCCACGCCGCGAATGCGGCGTGGCTTCTCACAGCAAACCACAAACCAACAAACATACAACAACATGGCTAACATCAAACCACTCGGACAACGCGTCCTCGTCAAGCGCCTCGAAGCCGACGCCATCAGCGCCGGCGGCATCGTCCTGCCGGACACCGCCAAGGAAAAACCCCAGGATGCCGAAGTGCTCGCGCTCGGCACCGGCGGCAAGGACGACAACGGCAACGACATCGTCTGGCACGTCAAGGTCGGCGACAAGGTGCTCATCTCCAAATACGGCGGCACCGAAGTGAAAATCGACGGCCAGGAAGTCCTCATCATCAACCAGAACGACATCCTCGGAGTCGTCGGCTGAAGCCGACGGTCAATAGTCAACAGTCATTGGTAAAGATCCTGCAAAGCAGAATCTTCCCGATGACCGGTGACTGATGACAGCCCGCAACTCAAGCATTCACAAATTACCAATCATCTAACGTAACACACATCATGGCCAAACAACTACAATTCGACGAATCCGCCCGCCACGCACTGCTCCGCGGCGTGGAGAAAATCGCCCGCGCCGTCAAGGCAACCCTCGGCCCGGCAGGCCGCAACGTCATCCTCGACAAGAAGTTCGGCTCGCCGACCATCACCAAGGACGGCGTTTCCGTCGCCAAGGAAATCGAGCTTGAGTGCCCCTATGAAAACATGGGTGCCCAGCTCATCCGCGAGGTTTCCAGCAAGACCAGCGACATCGCCGGTGACGGCACCACCACCGCCACGGTTCTTGCCGAGGCCATCTACAAGGAAGGCCTCCGCAACGTCACCGCCGGTGCCAACCCGATCTCGCTTCAGCGCGGCATCATGAAGGCCACCGAGGCGATCGTCGCCCAGCTCAAGGCGCTTTCCAAGCCCGTCTCCGACGCCAAGGAAATCGCCCAGGTCGCCTCCATTTCCGCCAACTCCGACGCGGAAATCGGCAACATCATCGCCGACGCCATGGACAAGGTCGGCAAGGACGGCACCATCACCGTGGAAGAAGCCAAGGGCATCGAAACCACGCTCGACGTGGTGGAAGGCATGCAGTTCGACAAAGGCTATCTCAGCCCCTACTTCGTGACCAATGCCGAGAGCATGGAAGCGCTGCTTGAGAGCGCCTACATCCTCATCAACGAGAAGAAGATCTCCTCGCTCAAGGACATGCTGCCGCTGCTTGAAAAGGTCGCCAAGACCGGCAAGCCGCTGCTCATCATCGCCGAGGACGTGGAAGGCGAGGCCCTCGCCACCCTCGTCGTCAACAAACTGCGCGGCATCCTCAACATCGCCGCCGTGAAGGCACCTGGTTTCGGCGACCGCCGCAAGGCCATGCTCGAAGACATCGCCATCCTCACCGGTGGCCGCGTGATCACCGAGGACCTCGGCATCAAGCTCGAGACCGTGGAGCTCACCGACCTCGGCCAGGCCAAGCGCATCACCATCAGCAAGGAAAACACCGTCATCGTTGAAGGCGGCGGCACTTCCGAAGCCATCACCGGCCGCGTCAACCAGATCCGCAAGCAGATCGAGGAAACCACCAGCGACTACGACCGCGAGAAGCTCCAGGAGCGCCTTGCCAAGCTCGCCGGCGGCGTGGCCGTCATCAACGTCGGTGCCGCCACGGAAACCGAGATGAAGGAGAAGAAAGCCCGCGTCGAAGACGCCCTCCACGCGACCCGTGCGGCCGTTGAAGAAGGCATCGTCGCCGGCGGTGGCACCGCGCTCATCCGCGCCCACGCCGCAGTCGGCGATCTCGGCCTCACCGGTGACGAGAAGACCGGTGCCGGCATCGTTTCCCGCGCCATCGAGGCCCCGCTTCGCCAGCTCGTCGCAAACGCCGGCCGCGAAGCCGCGCTCATCGTCGAGCACGTCAAGAAGGGCAAGGGTGCCGAGGGCTACAACGTCGCCACCGACAAGTTCGAAGACCTCATCAAGTCCGGCGTGGTGGATCCCACCAAGGTCACCCGTTCCGCACTGCAGAACGCGGCCTCCATCTCCGGCCTGCTGCTCACCACCGAGTGCCTCATCACCGACCTCCCGGCCAAGGAAGCTCCGGCCGGCGGCGGCGGTGGTCACGACCACGGCATGGGCGGAATGGGCGGCATGATGTAAGCCCTGCCTTGTAGCGGCGGTCTGTGACCGTCGTCATCATTCAAAAAAAGCCGGATGGGATCACCCCGTCCGGCTTTTTCTTGTCTTGCCTCCCCCGCCGGGAGCCGCCAACGATCCGCGCCGTGACGCAACACCGCACCGACGACCTCCGAATCACCGGCCTCAACCCGCTCATTTCACCGGCGGTTCTGGCGTATTATCTGCCGCTCACCGAGCAAGCCTCCGAAGTGGTGGCCGGCGCGCGCGCCGAAACAGATGCCATCCTCCGCCGCCATGACGACCGCCTGCTGGCAGTGGTGGGCCCGTGCTCGATCCACGATCCGGAAGCGGCGCTCGAATACGGTGCCAAGCTCAAGCAGGAGGCCGCGCGGCTCAAGGATGACGTGCTGGTCATCATGCGCGTCTATTTCGAAAAACCGCGGACCACCGTCGGTTGGAAAGGCCTGATCAACGACCCGGGGCTGGACGATTCCTTCGACATCAACCGCGGCCTGCGTGCGGCGCGCGGCCTGCTGCTGGATCTCGCCAACATGGGCATGCCGAGCGGCACCGAGTTTCTGGACACCATCACGCCGCAATACATCGCGGATCTCATCGCCTGGGGAGCCATCGGCGCGCGCACCACCGAGTCCCAGATCCACCGCGAGCTCGCCTCCGGCCTCTCGATGCCCGTCGGTTTCAAAAACGGCACCGGCGGCTCGATCCAGATCGCGCTTGATGCCATCCAGTCCGCCTCCCAGCCGCACCATTTCCTCTCGGTGACCAAACAAGGCGTCTCGGCCATCGTTTCCACCTCTGGAAACGAATCCTGCCACCTCATCCTGCGCGGCGGAAAAACCGGCCCGAACTACGAGAAGCCCGCCATCGACGAGGCCGCGTTGATGCTCCGCGAGCAGGGACTCATCGAGTCCGTGATGGTGGACTGCTCCCACGGCAATTCCCTCAAGGACTTCCGCAACCAGCCGATGGTCGCGCGCAACCTCGCCAACCAGATCGCCAGCGGCTGCCGGGTGATCACCTCTGTCATGATCGAATCCAACCTGGTGGAAGGCAGCCAGAAACTCTCCGGAAATCCAACATCCCTCACCTGCGGACAATCCGTCACCGACGCATGCCTCGGCTGGGACGACACCGTGGAAACCCTCGACGTGCTGGCCGAAGCAGTCCGCAAACGGCGCAATGCCGGCTGAGGCAGGTATTTTCCGATAATCAGGAAACCTGAAAATTCCGGTTTCACGGCTTGCGATGAACGAGGGACCTGCCATCCTGCGGCAGTTTTCACTGCCGGAAAATGGATTCAGCCAGCCAGCCCTCGCAAAGCGTCATCACCTGCCGGAACAGCCAAGGCACGGAACTGACGGCCAACCTGTTGCGGA
>RPOS01000049.1 GCA_003820635.1 Verrucomicrobiaceae bacterium
CTCGGCATATCCGCCCAGCCGGAGAACCCCGAGGAAGAACCGGATTGGGAAGACCGTCTGAACCAGGTGATGCAGTCGCGCGGGCGACAGCCGAACCTGAGTTTCTTCGCCTTCACCGCCACGCCCAAAGGCAAGACGTTGGAGTTGTTCGGGCGTCCTGGTGCTAACGGAATGCCGGAAGCCTTTCACCTTTACTCGATGCGGCAGGCCATCGAGGAGGGGTTTATTCTCGATGTGGTGAAAAACTACACCACCTACAAGACCTACTATCGGTTGGTGAAGGCGGTAGAGGACGATCCCGACATGCCGAAGAAGAAGGCGGCGCGGGCGCTGGCCAAGTTCATGAGCCTGCACTCGTATAACATCGAGCAGAAGACCGAGGTCATCATCGAGCATTTCCGCCACAAGGTGATGCCGCTGCTCGGTGGCAAGGCCAAGGCGATGGTGGTCACCGCCTCGCGTCTTCACGCCGTGCGCTACAAGAAAGCTTTCGAGCGTTATCTAACTGACAACAAGATCGCCGATGTGCGCCCGCTGGTGGCCTTCAGCGGCACAGTGAAGGATCCGGATACCGGCCTGGAATACACCGAGCCGGGCATGAACACCGATTGCGTGAGCGGCAAGCCCATCGGCGAGAAGCAATTGCCGGAGCGCTTCGCCTCGCCGGACTACCAGGTGCTGCTGGTGGCGAACAAATACCAGACCGGCTTCGACCAGCCGCTGCTTTGCGCGATGTATGTGGACAAGCGGCTCGACGGCGTGCAGGCGGTGCAGACGCTTTCCCGGCTCAACCGGATGATCCCGGGCAAGCAAACGCCCTTCGTTCTCGATTTCGTCAACGAGGCAGAAGACATCTATCGGGCGTTCAAGCCCTACTACGATACCACCAGCCTGCAGGAGTCGTCCGATCCGCAGAAACTGGAGACGATCAAACATGAACTCGACGCGGCACAGGTGTATTTCTGGAGCGAGGTCGAAGCCTACGCCCGGGTCTTCTACAAGCCGCTCTCCCGCCAATCGCCGCAGGATCATGCGGCCATGCAGTTTCATCTTCAGCCCGCCGTGGATCGTTTCAAGGCGATGGTAGATGATGCGATCCGCAGCGAGTTCCGGCAGAAGCTCCAAGGCTATGTGAACCTTTACGCATTCATGAGCCAGATCATGCCATGGTGCGATCCAGCTCTGGAAATGCTCTACAGCTTCGGACGTTTCCTGCTGCCGCACCTGCCGCTCGATCGCGACGACGAGCGGGTGAAGATCAGCGATGAGGTGAGCCTGCAATACTACCGTCTCCAGCGGACCTACACCGGCGAGATCACGCTGCGCGAGGGCGAGCCCGAAGGCGTGAAAAGCCCGACGGATGTCGGCACCGGCCGCGCCAAGGAGGAAAAGGCTCCGCTCTCGGAAATCATCCAAGTGCTCAACGAGCGTTTCGGAACCGAGTTCACCGAGGAAGATCGGCTTTTCTTCGAACAGATCCGGGAGAAGGCCACCGCCAACGAACAGGTGGTAAAACTCCGGCAGGCCAATCCTTTCGACAAATTCCAGCTCGGCCTGCGCGAGCTCATCGAGAGTCTCATGGTCCAGCGCATGGCGGAGAACGACAAGATCGTCACCCGCTACATGGACGACCGGGAATTCGGCGAAGCGGCCTTCGGGGTGTTGTCCAAGGCGATTTATGAAGCGATCCCGGGCGGAGATTAGAGCACAGGAAGTGAATTCCCCTTTTTTGCGATCACGCCTACGGTGGGAGGAAGAGGCGGCGCGTGTTCGGGTTTCGATTATCGATTGAGGATTGAATGGAGTCAGAGCTCTCCGATTCACATTCTCCCTGATTTTTCTGGTCAGGTTGGGCTGTCTGGTGATGGTATGTATTTTGCCATGAAAAAACGCATTATCTCCCATCTCTGCCGTCTATCCATTGCGGCGTTCGGTGCACTCACTCTGAGTAACTGCGCCATTGGCGAGAGCAAGATCGCCCTCGCTCACTCTCCTGTCGCCGCCACTTCGCCACAGCGCTCCGGCACGGTCGTCGTGCGCACTTTCACGGATTCGCGCAAGGACATCGACAGGATTCTCCTGGGCAACAAGCGCAATGGCTTTGGCATGGTGCTCGGTTCTTACGCGATCAAGGGCAACAAGAGCGTGGCCCGGACGGTGACAGGGCATTTTGCCGATGCGCTGACAGCCGCAGGCTACCAAGTGGTGGTTTCTGACTCAGCATCCGGTGGCGCGGTGCTCACGGGGGATATCCACGAGTTGTGGCTCGACCTTTACGCGGCCACTTGGGCGAATGTGGGAGTCAATCTCCAGCTCAAGAATGGCGGCAGAACCGTATGGAGCAAGAACATCGAGGCAAAGGAAACCAATGTGCTCTGGGTCGGTGTCCCTTCCGAGATCGAGAAGGTGCTTCGCCAGGCCATGGACAAGGCTCTGGCACAAGCAGCGCAGGAGTTCGCTTCGGACTCTTTTGCATCCAAGGTCCGCTGAGGCCGGCTTCACGGCCTGAGTTCAAGGTGAGAGACCAGTTTCTCGTTTGAAGAGAGGAAAATCCAGGCATCAACAAGGTGATCCAGGCGTAGTGCGCCCGCGGTCTTTATCCCTGATTGTTGCGGCCGAGCCGCTGTTCCAACTCCGGCCATTGCTCGCGGCTGACGATGTAGCCGACGCACTGGGGCTTGCCGCAGCGGCAGGGATGGTCTTCGTAGCAGCCCACATCGAAGCCGTAGTCAAACGTCAGCTCCTCGCCCGCGTTGATGTCGCGCAGGGCGTGGATGTGAATGCGCCGGCCCTCGATCCAGGCCTCGCAGTTTGGATCGCACGAGTGGTTGATGAGACGCGCGGTGTTCCATGGCACGTTGCCGTCGATGTCATAGTTCTTCGAAAGTGTGAAGATATACACGGCGGCATCCCCGGTCTTGAGGGACTTCGAGTGCTGTGAGACGCCGCGGCGCTCGCTCTCCTGCTTGTCGATGCGCTCGCCAACGTATTCGATGATCCGCTGCTCCCTGGGGATGAAGCAGGTTGCATAGACGCCGCGGCCGTGGATTTCCGAGCCGCGCACCTCGCAGTATTGGCTTTGCCCGCGCTTCCAGAGTTCCACCAGCTTGCGGTGCAGGATTTGTTCCTGTTTGATTCCCTTTTTCCTCGATGCCATGGTTGTTTTCTAACGAACTTCGCGTTTGCCCACCGGCGGCAGTTCCATGTCCGGCGGCAGTGTGATGAACAGCCCGCGCAGATCGGCCGGCTTGAGGGCGGCGCCGTCGATGAAGGTCCAGTCGCTCTTGTCCTTTTCGGAAATGGCGATCTGGTAGCCGGTGCTCTCGATGACCAGCGGCCGCGGTTTCCCCTGCTGGATGATGCGGAAGGTCGTCACGGTGGGCACCAGCACCAGCCACTTGGTGAAAACCAGCCGCTCGATGTCCCGGCCGTTTTCCTTGATGGTTTTTTTGCCGGGGCTCACGCCGTAGGCGCGCGGCTGGCCCTGGGGCTTGAAGGAAATCATGCTGATGCCCTGCTGCACCATCTGTGCGGCCACGCCTGCGAGTTGTTTTTCGAGCGCCTCCATGCCGCCCATGCGCGCAGCGGTGCGCTCTTTCCAGACCGGGTTCATCCGCTCGATGGCCACCTGGTAACGCCCGAGCACCACTTCATCGCCGAGTTTCGCGACCGCTGCCACCGCCGAGGCAAGCACTGCTGGCGGTGCGGGTTCGTCCATCACCTCGGCTTCGGCTTTCTGTGCGGGCGCTTGCTGGGCATGGACCAGGCCGCACGCCATCAACATGGCGGCAAGCGGGAAAATCAGCGCATTGAATTTCATGGCCAATGGATGCCCGCACGGCCCCCTGCCGTCAAGCACGGCTCCCGCCAGCCTGCGGCAAAAACTCTGCGGTAAATCCGCTTGGAATCCGCGGCGGCTTTGCGTAATGCTCGCCGCCCCATGGCGAAACAGGCACTCGGAAAAGGACTCGGAGCACTCATCAGGAAGAACGCGGTCACGCCTT
This sequence comes from Verrucomicrobiaceae bacterium, assembly GCA_003820635.1. The sequence continues at coordinate 4,005 of RPOS01000049.1, forward strand.
TTTCTGATGCCGTGGTGACGGCCGAGGACTTCAAGCGGGTGCGCGATGTGCCGCACGATGACGTGATTCCCAGTCCGCTGCAGCCGCGCACGCGCTTTGTCGAATCCCCGCTCGACGACCTGATGGAGTCGATCCGCCAGCACGGCATCATCCAGCCGCTCATCGTGCGGCCGGTGAATGGCAAGCTGGAACTCATCGCCGGTGAACGCCGCTGGCGCGCTTCCGGAAAACTCGGCCTCGCCACCGTGCCGGTCATCGAGCGCGAGGCGTCCGACCGCGATGTGCTGGAAATGGCGCTCATCGAGAACCTCCAGCGCGAGGATCTCAATCCGATGGAAGAGGCCGCCGGTTATGTGCGCCTCGCCAAGGAATTTTCAATGAAGCAGGACGAGATCGCCGTGCGCGTCGGCAAGTCCCGGGCCAGTGTGGCCAACGCGATGCGCCTGCTCGACCTCCATCCGGACGTGCAATTGCTCGTTGCCCAGGGCCGCCTCACCGTCGGTCATGCCAAGGCGATTCTCTCGATCAAGGATCACGACGGCCAGTTGCTCGCGTCCGACCAGGTGATCCGCCGCCAACTCACCGTGCGTGCCACGGAAAAACTTGCCCAGGGTTTTCTCGCGGAATCCGCCGCGGTGGATGGCACGGAGAAGAAACCCGCCGTCAGCCGCGAGGTGGATGTGCATGTCCGCGCCATCACCAACCGCCTGCGCGAGCACCTGGCCACCCACGTTTCCATCCAGCACACGGCCAAGAAGGGCAAAATCGAAATCGAATACTACGGCGACGACGACCTCCAGCGCCTGCTCGAGCTCATCGGCCTGAATGCCGAGTGAGTCCGCAGGCGGCCGCGCCTGCATGTGGACTTCCACTTGCCCAAGCGTCTCTTCCTGTTTAGCTAAAGCCCATCAAACGACGTTCTTTCAGCTTCCTTCTCGCCCGGCGGTATCTCAATCCCCGCCGCGCGGTGCTTTCCTCCTTCACGCTGATCTCGCTGATCGGCGTGATGCTCGGCGTGCTGGTGCTGGTGGTGGTGATGGCCGTTTACGCCGGGCTTGAGCGCGATGTGAAAAGCCGCCTGCTCGGGTTCACGCCACACATCCTGCTGCGCCACGAGCCCAACGGCTTCGGTGCAATGCCGATGGCCGATTGGCAGGAAGCCGCGGAAAACGCGAAGAAACTGCCCCGCGTGGAGGCCGCCACCGCATTTGTCTCGGACAACGTCATCATCGACGTCGCCTCGTGGCAGCGGCCGGTGATGTTCCGCGGCATCGACACCTCGGACCCGGCGCAGGTCGAGGGCATCGCGCGGATGCTGGATTTGGAAAACCATCCGGATTCCTCCTCAGACCTCGGCATCGACGACCGGGCCGTGGTTTCCTCGATCCTCGCCGAGCAACTCGCGCTGAGGGTGGGAGACACCGTGCGCCTCTACTCGACGCGCAATTTCGAGGAAGTCATGCGCGCCTACAAGGCAACTGAGAAGCCGCCCGTGCGCGAGGCCTTCGCCGCAGACTGGCAAAGCGCCACCACCGCGCTCGCCGCCGCGTGGAAAGAGGCCGGGGAAAAGCAAGCCATCGGCATCGGCGCGCTGACGGATATCTATCAGAAACTCGACGGCATCCGTTCCGAAGACATCCGCGAGCCGGAGCGCGAGTTGCTGGAGGATCTGCTCATGGCCATGGAGTCCGGCGGGAAGGACGAGGCGGCCGGCCTGTTCCTCTTCGATGCGGAAACGGTGGCCGCCATCGGGAAATCCATCGAGGCGCTCAACTCCACCGATGTCGAAAAGATGGACGGTGAGACGCTCAAGGGCCTCAAGCAAATCGTGCTGCCCAAAGAGGCGGAGGTGATCGGCATTTATCAGGCATCGCAGATGGCGGTGACGCCGGACATTTTCGTGCCGCTGCCGCTCGCCCAGGATCTCGCCGGTCTTGGCGAGGCCGTGCAGGGCATCGCGCTGCGGCTGGATGATGCCTACGCTGCGGAACAAGTCGCAGTGCAGGGCCGCCAGACGCTGGGTGCGGACTGGTCGCTGCTGACCTGGGGCGACCAATACCAGACGTTCTTCGCGCTCATCAACCAGCAGCGGGTGATGATGTATTTCGCGCTCTCCTTCATCGTGCTGGTGAGCGCCTTCTCGATGATGGCGGTGATGTTCACCGTGACGATCCAGAAGCGCCGCGAGATCGGCGTGATGAAGGCGCTCGGTGCCGCGCCGGGCCAGATCGTGCGGGTGTTTCTCTATCAGGGGATGCTGCTGGGGCTGTTAGGTGCCGCGCTCGGCGTCGGCCTCGGCCGCGTGGTTATCCATTTCCGCGGTCCGATTCAGGGGATTTTCCGCTCGCTCGGTTTCGATCCCTTCGCGGCGTCGTTCACCGGCTTTGGCGTGCTGCCCGCGCACAACAATCCCGTCGAGCAGGCGGTCATCGGCCTGCTGGCCTTCATCCTTTGCTCACTGGCGGCCCTCGTTCCCGCGTTCTTCGCCGCCCGCAGCGATGCCGCCAAATCCCTGCGAAATCTCTGAATCATGGACATCTGGATCATTCAAAACGGCGAGAAAGCCGGCCCCATTCACGACTTCGAGGTTCGCAAGAAAATCGAGGCGGGCGAGTTGGCCGCCGATACTCCCGCATGGCACGAAGGGCTCAGCGCCTGGCGGCCGCTGGTGGAGATCGACCTGTTCTCGCGCGAGTTCGACCAGCCGATTGAGTGTTTCGAAGAGCCCGCTCCGGCAGCCGAGGACGAACCGGAGCCGGACCGCCTGCCGCCGCCGCTTCAGCAGCCGCATTTGATCCGCCGTTTCTGGGCGCGCTGGTTCGATCTCTATCTGTTTGCCGGCGTCTGGTGGCTCGCGATGTGGGCCGCCGGCCGCGATATCGGTGCCACACTCAACAATCCGTGGATCATCCTGTTCCATTACATTCCGTGGTTTGTGTTGGAAATCATCCTGCTGCACCGCTTCGGCAGCACGCCCGGCAAGTGGCTGTTAGGCATTAAGGTGGTCAATGACGACGGCTCGCTGCTCAGTCTTGCGCAAGCCACGCGGCGCTCGGCCAGGGTGCTGTTTCTGGGCATCGGATTCGGCTGGGGCGTGTTGGCGCTGATCTGCCAGATCATGGCGTTTTTCACCACCCGCAAGCTCGGCCGCCCGCTGTGGGACCATTCCGCCGGCCACCGGCTGGATGCCACGCCGCTCCACCCGCTGCGCCTCGTGGTCTATGTGATCGGGCTCTTCGCCGCGCTGCAGCTCCAGATGATCGTGGTCGCCCCGTATGTGATGGAGAGCATGCGGAAGAGCTTTCCCGCGCTCAGTGAGCAATTGGAAAAGAACCCGCCCTGGCACTTGCCGGAGAAGCGGTGAACTGTCCCGGTTCAGCGTGAATGTCCCAGGCCACGATCATGGGATACTACAAGAACTACACGACCTCCGCCGCGATTGAAGCCGTCAACGGACTGTTGCAACTCGCCCGCCGGAGAGGCCGGGGGGCGGATCGCCGTGCTCCATGCCATACTGTTGTGCTCTCGAACATCCAGGGGCCAGCGCATCAGATGGGAAGTGAGCTTCTCATTTCCTCCGCTCCGCTGGGGCTGGTAACCGGGATTGAAGGCGCGCGTCGCGTTTCCATCGCCTGATTTCGAAGGCCGCGTGGTTTTCCAGCAGCTCGGAGTTTGGAAAATCCTGCTCGAATTCCGGGAAGCGCGTGTCGCCCTCGTGCGGGGCGAAGACATGACTTACTAACAGATCGTCAATCTCCGGCAGGAAGGCCATGTAGATTTCCGAGCCGCCGATGATGAACACGCGACCCTCCAGCCCCGGCAGTGACTTGAGATCCTCCGGCCGGTGGATCACCTCCACGCCCGGAGCGGACCACGCGGGGTCGCGGGTGAGCACGATGTTGCGGCGCTTCGGCAGCGGACGGCCGATCGACTCGAAAGTCTTGCGGCCCATCACCACGGGGTGTCCGGATGTGGTGCGCTTGAAAAACGCCAGATCCTCCGGCAGGTGCCATGGCAGGCTGCCGGCCCGGCCGATCACTCGGTCGGCGGTCATGGCGACAATCGCGGTGAGATGGAGTTTCAAGAGATGGGGAAGGACGGCGCTAGGCTCGGGAGAAAGGCCTGCGCTGGCAAGGCGCATTCCACCCATCCCATGGGACGTCTGGACGCGGATGACCGATCAGAGCAAATTTCGCGCACTGGTATCCGGTGCACATGGCCGCAATTTTGCGGAATCCACGGAGTTCCATGATCGTTTTCTCCCAATGCTCCGCGCCTTGTCACGCATGATGGTTGGATCCAATACACCCATGAATCCTATTGTCCATTGCCCGGACGGTTTCTCTTATGATAACTGGCGCGCGGGCTTGAAAGCCGGGCGCAGTTTCGTGACCACCGGCCCGATGTGTCAGGCGGACATCCATGTGCTGGTTTCCGGAGAGTGGCAGTGCCGCGGCAAGCGCATGGCCTGCACCCTGGCCATCCGCGGGCTGCATGCCGAGTCAAGCTGCGATTCCGAGCACGCGCTGCTTCATCACTGGATCGAGCTCATCCACGGTTATGTCACCAACTTTGTCCGGCCGCGTTGTGGCGACGAGCTCATCCCCCGGGCATGGAAAACCATCGCCATGATGAGTGCCGAGCATTTCCGCCGCCTTTGTCTCAAGAACCTCGGCCACAGCCCGATGATGCACTTTTACCGCTTGCGCGTCGAACGCGCCGGCGAATTGCTGCGGGCCACCGATCTGAAAATCGAGACGATCTGCGAGGATGTCGGCTACGAATACCGGTCCACCTTTTCCAATGTCTTCACCAAGTTCATGGGCATGCGCCCCTCGGCCTACCGGGAGACTGCCACTGGTGCCGCCCGGCGCTGAGAATCCCGCGGAAAATAATTTCACAAGGATGCGGCGGGGCTCTTGACAACCCGGGCGGCCTTCTGAAGCATCCGCCGCATGGCTAAGAAAATTACCGCTACCAAGGACAGGTTCTCCAAGACCCAGATCGTCGATCAGATTGCCGGAGACACCGGACTCACCCGCAAGCAAGTGGCCGGCGTTCTCGACAGTCTCGGCGACGTCATCGAGGCGCACGTCAAGAAAAACGCTGTCGGAGAGTTCGTCCTTCCCGGCCTGCTCAAGATCAGCACGGTCCGCAAGCCTGCCGTCAAGGCACGTAAGGGCATCAACCCCTTCACCAAGGAGGAAGTGATGTTCAAGGCCAAGCCCGCCAGCACGGTGGTCAAGGTTCGCGCGCTCAAGAAGCTCAAGGACATGGTGCTCTAACAAGTGATGTCTTTGGCGCGGGCCGCGTTCCGGCGCGGCCCGCGTCTCCAGCCTCCCAAACGCCCGCCGACGCGGGCGTTTTTTTTGGCCGCTATCCGATCATCCATGGTTATTGCATATCACAAGCCCTACGGTGTGCTGTGCCAGTTCACACCGGACCAGCCCGGGCAGCGCACGCTGGCGGAGTCCGGTTTTCCCGCCGGGGTTTATCCGGTCGGCCGGCTCGATATGGATTCGGAAGGCCTGCTGCTGCTCAGCGACGAAGCGGGATTCAACCACCGGTTGCTGGATCCGGAGCGGGCGCACCCACGGACCTATCACGTGCAGGTGGAGGGCGTGCCGGATGATGATGCGATCATGCGCTTGTCGCGCGGTGGTCTGATGATCCAGGGCCACCGCACGCTGCCAAGCCGCGCACGCCTGCTCGATCCCGCGCCGGACGTGCCGCCGCGTGATCCGCCGGTGCGTTTCCGGAAACTTATCCCCACGAGTTGGCTGGAGATGGAGTTAATCGAAGGCAAGAACCGCCAGGTCCGCCGCATGACCGCCGCAGTCGGTTTTCCCACGCTGCGGCTCATCCGCGTGGCGATCGGTGGTTTCAGCGCGTCGGATCTTGCACCGGGATCCTGGCAAAGACTCAATGCGGAGGAAATCCAGCGGATTTGGATGCGGGGTTAGTCTCCCTCACGCCGCGACGATCGAGTCGATGGCTTCTAACAATGCGTCATCCGGGGCGGGTGCGTCCAGCGCGCCGAGGGTGTCAGTGAGCTGGGCCACGGTGCGCGCGCCGATGAGAGCGGAGGTGACGGCCGGTGAGCGTAGCGCCCAGCGAATGGCGAGGTGATGCAGCGGCATGCCGTGGGCCGCGGCGAGATCGTTGAGCGCGCGGATTTGATCCTGCCGGGCCTCCACCTGGCCGGGCTGGAGGAATCCCTCCGGCCGTGCCGCGCGTGAGCCGGCCGGGACGCCGTCGAGATACTTCGGCGTGAGCATGCCCTGCGCCAGCGGGCTGAAGCCGATGCAGCCGATGCCTTCCTCCTCCAGCCATTTCAAGGTGCCGTCTGTTTCCACATCCCGCTGGAAGATGGAATAAGGAGGTTGATAGATCAGGCAGCGGATGCCCATGTCGCGGAGGATCTTCACCGCCTTCTTGAGCCGCTTGAGCGGGTATTTCGAGAGGCCGGCATAAAGCGCCTTGCCACTGTGCACGGCGGTGGCCAGTGCGGACATGGTTTCCTCCAGCCGGGTGTCGGAATCGGAGCAGTGCGAGTAGAAGATATCGACATAACTCAAACGCAGGCGTTTGAGCGATTGGTCGAGCGAGGCGAGCAGATGCTTGCGCGAGCCGTTCACGCCGTAGGGGCCGCTCCACATCTCGTGACCGGCCTTGGTGGAAATGACGAGTTCGTCGCGGTGGCAGACGAAATCGCTCACCAGGATGCGGCCGGCGATTTCCTCCGCGGAGCCGGGCGGCGGGCCGTAGTTGTTGGCGAGGTCGAAATGGGTGATGCCGCGGTCGAAGGCGCGGCGCAGGATCCGGCGGGCTTCTTCGAAGTCATCGACGGCGCCGAAGTTGTGCCAGAGGCCGAGGGAAATCGCCGGCAGCAGCAGGCCGGAATCGCCGCAGCGCCGGTAGGGCATGCGGCCGTCGTAGCGGGCGGTGTCAAACATGCTTTCAAACTGCCGCCCGTCCGCCCGCTTGCCAAGCTTCAAGAACAGGCAAGCGGCATCACCAGCCAAACACCAACGGCGGCACCACGATGCGGACATTGCCGCCCTGGCGGTCCTCGCTTTCCTCCACGGCGGTGACGACGCTGTCCTGGAACTCCACGTTGGTGCGGCCTTTTTCCTCCTGGGTGATGTGTGAGAGCTGGCGAAACACGGCACCGGTGACGGGATCCACGCGGGTGATGTAATGTTTCACCTCTTCATATTGGATGTATTCCCAGCGGCCCGACTCACCTTTTTCAGTTTTCCGGATGCTGGTCTTGGTGGGTTTGCCGAGGGCTTGCGAGACTTCGTCGAGCGTCATGCCCACGGCCACCTGCCTCGCCTCGATGAGTGCCTGCACCTGGATCTGCCGCCCATAGAGTTCCTTCAAACGCGCCACAAACTGCGGATCGGCCGAGGTGAATGCCCACGGTGCCACCCAGCCGGCGATGCCGTCGCGGGTGCCCCTGCCGCGGACGCGGTAGATCCTGTCGGTGATGGCCTCCAGCCGCACCGTCTGATCCGCCTTGAGGGTGCCGAGCCGGTGCTTGCCCTCCTTGTCGGAAAACACCGGCGCATCCTTGATGACCTTGAGTTCGAGAGGCTCGGCGAAGAGCCGCTCCAGATAGACCACCCCGGGATCGGAATCCAGCAGCGACTTGCGTTCCTTGCGCTGGATCTGGGCGGAAACTGGCAGCAGCAGTGCGAGGAAAAGGAGCAGTAATCCCGGCTTCATGAGTGGAAATATGGCAGGAAGTGGCGGTAACGGAAACATGATTTCCTGTGACGGATGGATCTCTGCAACCATTCATGGAAAATACCATTCTTCGCGGTTGGCCGCGGCGGGTTCCTTGTTCAAGATGCCGCCCATGCACGCGCCCGGCCCGCTCTCGCAGAAAATGTTCGCTGTCGCCAAAACCCTCATTCCCGGTGGGGTGAACTCGCCGGTGCGTGCGTTCCGCAACGTGGGCGGCGAGCCGTTTTTCGTGCGCAAGGCCCACGGCAGCCGCATCGAGGACATTGATGGCAAGACCTACATCGACTTCATCGGCTCGTGGGGGCCGAACATCCTCGGCCATGCGCCGGTGGTCATCACCAACACCATTCACGAGGTGGCGAAAAGCGGCATTTCCTTCGGTATTCCGAATCCCTTCGAGGTGGAAATGGCCCGCACGATCACCGAATGGGTGCCCTCCGTGGAAAAGGTGCGCATGTGCAATTCCGGCACCGAGGCGACGATGTCCGCGATTCGCCTCGCACGCGGTTTCACCAAGCGCGATTTGATTGTGAAGTTCGACGGTTGCTATCACGGCCACAGCGATTCGTTGCTGGTGGCGGCCGGTTCCGGCGCGCTCACCCATGGCGAGCCGGATTCCGCCGGCGTGCCGAAAGCTTTCGCCGAGAAAACACTGGTGCTGCCCTACAATGAGGCCGCCGCGTTGGAGGAATTATTCGCTGCGCGGGGAGAGGAAATCGCCGCCATCATCGTGGAGTCCTATCCCGCCAATGCCGGCCTGGTGTTTCCGAAACCCGGCTATCTGAACCTGCTTTCCTCGATCACGAAGAAACACGGCGCGCTGCTGATCTTCGACGAAGTCATGACCGGCTTCCGCCTCGGCAAGGCCGGCGTGCAGGGGCTTGAAAACCTTACCCCCGATCTCAGTTGCTTCGGCAAGGTGATCGGCGGCGGTCTGCCGGTGGGGGCCTTCGGCGGACGCGCCGATGTGATGGACATGCTGGCACCGGTCGGGCCGGTCTATCAGGCGGGCACGCTTTCCGGCAATCCGCTGGCGATGGCTGCCGGACTGGCGCAGTTGCGGGAACTTGAAAAACCCTCCGGTTTCCCGCGCCTCGACCAACTCGGCGCGCACTTCGAAGCCGGCCTGCGCGCGCTTCTAACCGAAAAGGGCGTGCCGCACCGACTAAACCGGGTGGGCTCGATGTTCTGCCTGTTCTTCACCGACCGCGATATCGTCAACGTCTCCGACGTGATGAAACAGGACCTGGAGTTCTTCAAAAAGTTCTTCTGGGGCTGTCTGGAAAAAGGCATCTACCTCGCGCCCAGTCCTTACGAAACCGGCTTCATCTCGCTGGCCCACACCGAGGCGGATCTGGATGATACGCTCACGGTGTTTGAAGAGGTGTTGGGAGGGATTTGAAGAGAGGCGGCGGGCAGGATGCCCGCGCCACGTGGCCCGGGCATTCTGCCCGGAGCCTTACAAGCAATCTTCAACTGCCTTTCGGATTCGTTCGCCCACTTCATCCAGCGGTCCGCTCGAATCGATCAGGCGGACGAAAGGCTCGTCCTTGAGCGAGAGGAAAATCTTCCGGCAGCGCGTGAGGCTTTCGTGTTTTTCAAACTCATTGGTGCTGTCCCCGCGGTGGCCGATGCGTGCGTGGGCCGTGTCCACATCCAGATCGAGGATGAGCAGCAGGTCCGGCACTGGTGCGAAGGCCTCGTTCATGCGGCGGATTTCCGCGGGATCGAAACCGCGCGCTCCCTGATAGGCCATGGTGGAGAAGTAATAACGGTCGAGGATGACGACTTTCCCCGCAGCCAGTGCGGGTGATATGATATCTTCCACGTGCTGTCGGCGGTCGTTGAGGAAATACTGGAGTTCGTCCTGTGGCGAGAGCCGTCCGGTGGCGGCGGATTCGCGCAGTTTCCTGCCCCACGGGCCGTCGGTGGGTTCGCGGCTGATCAGCACCTCGCGGCCTTGTTTTTCAAACCAATCGCCGAGCCTGCGCGCCTGGGTCGACTTGCCGGTGCCGTCGATGCCTTCGATGACGATGAAGAGGCCGGGCGGCGAAACATTGGATCCTGGCGGAAATGATTGGCTCATGCGTTGAGGAAAAAATCAAATTGGCTGCGGCGGAAACGCGCGCTCACTTGTTCCCGAAGCCGACCCGCTCGTAAAGCTCGGCGAGTGGCAGTGCTGAGTCGATTTCCGGCAGGGGGATCGTGCTTTCCATGCCGGAATGGAGTTCCGCGGCGAAGCCACCCTCGGGCTTGCGGCGATAGACGGTGACGGCCGGGCATTCCGAATCGATGAAAAGCAGGACTTTCACGGAAGGCATGGACATGTAGGCATCCCGTTTCTCGCCCAGATCGGTGCGGCGTGTGGACTCGCTGAGGACTTCGATGACGATCACCGGCAGGTCCTGATAGTGATCGGTGTCCGGATTCGGATGGCAGACCACCATCGCGTCCGGATAGTAAAAGCGGGTATGGTCGGGAAACTCGATGCGCACTTTGGTGTCGCTGTTGAAGGGTTGGCAGGGTTTGCCGCGCAACATGCCATGAAGCAGCGCCAGGCTGTTCAAGGAGATCACATTATGCCGGTTGGTGGCTCCGGCCATGGCATGCACGGTGCCACCGAGGTATTCATGCTTCACGTCGCTGATTTCCTCACCCGCGAGGTATTCGGCGATGCTGATGGAATCCGGCTGTTTCAGTGCGGTCATGTGATGATGTTTATCAGAAGGATGAGGCGTATGCAACCCGGTCAACGGATCTCAGTCCTTGCGCGTGAGTTCCACAAACACGTCCTCAAGCGTGGCGACGTGGCGGAAAAGCGAGCGCAGCGGCCAGCCGTGCTGGGCGGCGAGGGCGGCGATCCGCTCGCGGGCGTCGGTGCCGGAATCCACCCACACGGTGAAGCGTGTCCAGCCGTCGTCGAGTGGCTCGTGCGCGGCTTTTTTCACGTGCTCAAGGCGGCCGATGGCCCCGGCGACCACTTCGGGCGCGGCGTGGATCTCCACCTGGATGCGGCCGGCGGCGCGCATCTGGCGGGTGAGGTTGGCCGGGGTGTCGGTGGCCTTGATGCGGCCGTTGTCGATGATGATCACGCGGTTGCAGGTCATTTCCACCTCGTGGAGGATGTGGGTGGAAATGAGCACGGTGTGGGACTCGGCGAGCTGGCGGATGAGCTCGCGGATCTGGCGGATCTGGTTGGGGTCGAGCCCGTTGGTGGGCTCGTCGAGAATGAGCAACTCGGGATCATGGACGAGTGCGTCGGCCAGGCCCACGCGCTGGCGGTAGCCTTTGGAAAGAGTCTTGATCATCTTGCGGCGCACGCTTTGCAGGCCGCAGGTGTCGAGCACGGCCCCCACGCGGCGGCGGGTGCCCGCGCCGTCCAGCCCCTTGAGCTGGGCGCGGAATTTCAGATACTCGCGCACCCGCATGTCTTCGTAGAGCGGCACGTTTTCCGGCATGTAGCCGATGCGGCGGCGGGCATCGATGGAATGGCGGAAGATGTCAAACCCGGCGACGCGCGCGCTGCCCGAGGTGGGCGGCAGGTAGCCGGTGAGCATGCGCAGGGTGGTGGTCTTGCCCGCGCCGTTGGGGCCGAGGAAACCGACGATCTCGCCGCGCTCGACCGAGAAGGAAATATCGCGCACGGCCTCGTGGCGGGCGTAGCGTTTGGTGAGATGCTGGACTTGGATCATGGTGCTCCGGTGCCGCTTTTTTTGCGGGGAAATTCCCCGGCTTGCGCGGTTGACGCGGCGGGGTGCCGCCCTTAATGAATGCCCGCGCGTGGCGGGCCAAGCGGGAAATTCGCGGGCTCGCCGCATCATTTCATCCATTCTCCATGAACTCATCGGTATCGGCGCGGCAGAACGCGGATTTGTTAGAGACGAAATACGCCCAGTGGTGCGCGGATCCGCGCTCCGTGGAGGAATCGTGGTCGGCGTTTTTCGAGGGCTTCGAGCTCGGCTCCGCGCAGGTGAAACGCCGTGAGGAGGAGTCACCCGCGGCGGGAGCTCAGGCCGGGGCTGCCTGCTCGGACACGGATCTCGTGTTCTTCGGCCGGGTGGTGGCGCTCATTTACAACTACCGCACGCTCGGCCACACTCAGGCGCACATCAATCCGCTCGAAGAGCGCGCGGAGCGAAACCCGCGGCTCGACATCGGGCAGTTCGGCCTCAGCGAGGCGGATCTCGACCGCAAGGCGTGGAATGCCTACTTCCGCCATGGCGAGCGCATGAAGCTGCGTGACATGCTCGCCGTGCTGGAGGCCACCTACTCGGGGAAAATCGGCTTCGAGTTCATGCACATCCACCACACGCCGGTGCGGCACTGGGTGCGCGAGCGCATCGAGTCCCACGGCGCGCGCAGCGTCGGCACGCCGGAGCAGAAGCTCAAGGCGCTGCAATGGGTGCTGGAGGCGGAGGCGTTCGAGAATTTCCTCGGCAAGCGCTTTCTCGGCGAGAAGCGCTTTTCCAACGAGGGCGGCGAGGGCGCGATGGTCCTGCTCAACGCCATTCTCGAAGCCTGCCCGTCCCACGGCGTGCGCGAGATCGAGATGGGCATGTCCCACCGCGGCCGCATGTGCGTGCTCGCCAATTTTGTGAGGAAATCGCTGACCACCGTGCTCTATGAGTTCACGCCGAACTACGAGCCGGATCTGGTGGCCGGCGATGGCGATGTGAAATATCACCTCGGCTACGAGAGCGTGCGTGAGCTGCCGGATGGCAAGGTGCGCGTCAGCCTCGCGGCAAATCCCAGCCACCTGGAGGCGGTCAACTCGATCGTCGAGGGCAAGGCCCGCGCCCGCCAGCGCATACTCAGCGAGGGCGGGGCGGGGGAGATCGACCGCAACCAGGTGCTGCCCATCCTGCTGCACGGAGACGCCGCCTTCGCCGGCCAGGGCTCGGTGGCGGAGGTGCTCAATCTTTCCCAGCTCCCCGGCTACCGCACCGGCGGCACCATCCACATCATCATCAACAACCAGATCGGCTTCACCACCGTGCCGGAAGACGCCCGTTCCTCGGCCTATGCCACGGACGTGGCCAAGATGATCGAGGCGCCCATCCTCCACGTGAATGGTGAGGAGCCGACGGAACTCTACTGGGCCGCGCTTTTCGCCATCGAGTTTCGCCAGAACTTCGGCCGCGACATCGTCATCGACATGTATTGCTACCGCCGCCAGGGTCACAACGAGGCGGACCAGGCGGCTTTCACCCAGCCCGTCATCGCCCGCAGCATCGCCAGCCGCCCGACCTTCGGCAGCCTCTGCAAGCAGCGGTTCATCGCCGAGGGGCTGATCAGCGCGGATGCGGTTGCGGCGCTGGAAAAAGCCATCTGGGACAAGCTCGAGGCGGGTTATCAGAAAATGCTGGAGCTTCACGAGGCGGGTGACCGCACGGCCTTCAGCGGCTCCACCGGAGTGGTCCAGCCGGCCTATTCGCATGCGCCGGTGGGCACCGGCATCGCCAGCGGGGAGCTGCGTCGCATCGGCCAGGCACTCACCAGTGTGCCGGACGGCTTCACCCTCAATCCCACGCTGGCCAAGCGCTTCATCCCGCGCCGCGCCGAGGCCTTGCAGAACGGCGGCCCCATCGACTGGGCGCTGGCTGAGTCGCTCGCCTTCGGTTCGCTCTTGTTGGAAGGCACCCCGGTGCGCCTTTCCGGCCAGGACGTGGGGCGCGGCACCTTTTCCCAGCGCCACGTCGTGCTGCATGATTTCGAGACCACGGAAAAACACATCCCGCTGGAGCACATCGCGCCGCGCCAGGCGAAGTTCTGCGTGCACAACTCGCTGCTATCCGAGTTCGCCGTGCTCGGTTTCGACTACGGCTACTCGCTGGCCTATCCGAAAATGCTCACGCTGTGGGAGGCACAGTTCGGCGATTTCGCCAATGGCGCGCAGGTCATCATCGATCAGTTCATTTCCTCCGCGGAGTCCAAGTGGCAGATCCCCACGGATCTGGTGATGTTGCTGCCGCACGGCTACGAGGGCATGGGGCCGGAGCATTCCAGCGCCAGATTGGAACGCTTTCTGCAACTCTGTGCCGAGAAGAACATGATCGTCGGCAATCTCACCACGCCGGCCCAGTATTTCCACGCGCTGCGCCGCCAGAAACACCGCGACTTCCGCAAGCCGATGGTGCTCATGACGCCCAAGAGCCTGTTGGGAAAACCGGAGGCCGTCTCCCGCGAGGAGGATTTCCTCGAGGGTTCCTGCTTCCAGGAAGTGCTGCCGGATCCCATGGACTTCGCGGACCCCGCCGCGGTGACCCGCGTGATTTTCTGCACCGGCAAGGTTTTCTACGATCTCCTGGCCCACCGCACGGAAAACGGCATCCAGGACTCGGCCATCATCCGCATCGAGCAGCTCTATCCCTTCCACCGCGAGATGGTGGAGGCCATCGCCGGCCAATACCCGCAGGCCTCGCACTTCGTCTGGTGCCAGGAGGAGCCGCTCAACATGGGTGCCTGGTCCTACATCTGGCCGCGGCTCGACCGCGCCTGCGGCACCAAGGTCCGCTACGCCGGGCGCGATGCCGCCTCCAGCCCCGCCGCCGGCTCCAAGGCCATGCACTACCGCGAGCAGAAGGAACTCATCGCCCGCGCCTTCGCCATTTGATTTCCCCTCACCACCCCACTTCCCCATGACTTTCGACGTCACAGTCCCCGCCTCCGGAGAATCCGTCACCACCGCCAACGTCGCCCGCTGGCACCGCCAACACGGCGAGTCCGTCCGCAAGGGCGAGGTGCTCGTCACGCTGGAAACCGACAAGGTCTCCAATGAGCTCGAAGCCGCCGCCGATGGCACGCTGGAAATCCTCGTCGGCGAGGGCGAGGAAGTCGCCATCGGCACGCTCATTGCCCGGATCGCCGTCACGGAGCCCGCGCTTCAGCCCGCCAGCGCTGCGCCCGCCGCGCCGCCGCAGCCATCCGCCAGCACGGAGCTCAAGGTCCCGGCCTCCGGCGAATCCATCACCAGCGCCAACGTCGCCGCATGGCGCAGAAACGATGGCGATTCCGTGGTGCGGGGCGAGATCCTCGTGGCGCTGGAAACCGACAAGGTTACCAACGAACTCGAAGCCCCCGTCTCCGGCGTTCTCAAAATCCTCGTCCCCGAGGGCGAGGAAGTCGCCATCGGCGCGGTGATCGCGAGGATCGAGGCTGCCACCGAGCGCGGGCTTCAGCCCGCCAGTCCTCCGGTTATAAAGCCCGCCACCGCAGCCGTGCCCAAAGAGAAAGCCAGCGACGGTCACAGACCGACGCTACAGATTTCCGCTTCCACGGCTCCGGTCGTGCGCGAGGCTCCATCCAAGCCCTTCAGCGACGGCCGCACCACGCGCCGCAAGATGTCCATGCTGCGCCGCAAGATCGCCACCCATCTGGTCAATGCCCAGCAGACGGCGGCCATCCTCACCACCTTCAACGAGGTGGACATGAGCGCCGTCATGGACCTCCGCAAGGCGGTGCAGGACCAGTTTGTCAAAAAACACGGCGTCAAGCTCGGTTTCATGTCCTTTTTCGTCAAAGCCGTCGCCCAGGCCCTCAAGGACGTGCCTTCCATCAATGCCCGCATCGAGGGCAACGACATCATCGAAAACCACTTTTACGACATCGGCGTGGCGATCGGCACCGAGAAAGGCCTCGTCGTGCCCGTCCTGCGGGATTGCGACCGCAAATCCTTCGCCTGCATCGAGCAGGACATCCTCGACTACGCCACCAAGGCCCGCGACGGGAAAATCACCATCGACGACCTCCAGGGCGGCGTTTTCTCCATTTCCAACGGCGGCACCTACGGCTCGCTGCTCAGCACGCCCATCCTCAATCCGCCCCAGAGCGGCATTCTCGGCATGCACACCATCCAGCAGCGCCCGGTCGCCGTGGACGGCCAGGTCGTCATCCGCCCGATGATGTATCTCGCCCTCAGCTACGACCACCGCCTGGTCGATGGCAAGGAAGCCGTCACCTTCCTCATCCACATCAAGGACAGCCTGGAAAACCCGGCGCGCCTCATGTTGGAAATGTAACGCATCTCCCTTCGGCGTTTCACAGCAGCCGCCAATCCCGCGTCACGGGATCCGCTTCAAACGCCCACGCCCTGCGTTCCGCGTAAACCGTTCCCGTCCATGCCCAGTCACGGATGGTGAGATGGTGCTGGTTTCCATCAATGAGATGAAACCCATTCGTCTCGCCCTTCAGCCGGTGGGAAGTGGCGGTGGATACGGACGAGAAGACGCAGGACCTCGCGATCCGCCCGCCCGGCAATGGCAGCGCCTGCGCGTAACTCATGTGGAAGTGGCCTGATAGAACGAGGTCCAC
>RPOS01000050.1 GCA_003820635.1 Verrucomicrobiaceae bacterium
GCGGATCTCCCTTTACGAACTCACGCTTCGTGCTTCGAAATGAATGGCGCGCATGGTCACCACACTGTGGAACCCGGTCAGCCGCGCGCGGAAACTCATGGCAGGTTCGTTCATCTTCGTCGAGGCCGCCGCATTCCACGGCATCGGCGGTTTCAGCCACGATTGGTTTGCCGGAGAGGAATTGGATTTTTGCCAGCGACTCAAGAAACTGGCGCGTAAAACCAAGCGGCAGATCGTCATCCTGCATCGACATCCGCTCCAGACCTCCGGGCGCAAGATCGATCTCTACACGCCGTGGGAGATCCTGCGGATGCTCGCACGCGTCGTGATGAGCGGCGGGCGTTCGTTGCAGAACCGCGAGACGACACACGTTTGGTATGACGGACGAAGGTAAGGTGGCCGTTCAGAATTCCAGGACCTGATCGGGCTTCAGCAGCCAACCTGCCTCACCCGCGTGGAGTTTGTATTGGATCTGGCGGATCTTGCCGGTGGGCTTTTTCACGGCGGAGTCTTCCGGGTAGATTGGAAAACGGCGGCCGATGATGCCTTCCACTACGGCAAACTCGTCGCCGCCTCGGTAGCCCTTGGCGTGCTCGCCGAGTTCGGGCAGGTAAATATCGCTGAGCGACTTCTTCCTGTTCGCACTCCAGGCAAGGAGTGTGGTGCCGCTGCCGTTGAAAACATAAACATACAACTCGGGTGAGCCATCCGAATTGATGTCCGCCACTTCGATGCCGGTGACGATGCCAGATGCGTCCTGGGCGATGGATGAGTTGTCGATTTCAAGCCCGGCGGGAGTCACTGTCAGGGAGTTGCCGGTATTGAGGTTCGGGCTGGTGACTTGAAACGTGATGCCATGGAGTTCCCTCTTCTGATCAAATGGCGGAGTGGGTTCCGCGAAGAGCACGGTGTCTTCCTCTCGTGCTTCGGCACGCGCATCACCCGGTGCGGCCGGGTAGCTGGTGCCGTCGAATTTCATCTCGGCGAGCCCAGGCTCCGCGCCGCCACCTCTCACGGTGACGAGCAGATCGCGCAGGCCCTTGGTCGATGACTTGCGCAGAAAGACCGGCGCGCTGACCACCTTGATGGAACCGAGCGATTCGAAGCCGTCGTCCTTTCCAAGGAGGATGAACATCGTGGCTCCGCCGGTTCCCACGTAGCTGCTCTTGCCGTTCATCAGCGCGAGAACGTCATCCCTGCCGTCGCCGTTCAAGTCGGCGCGGGCGATGTCGTAGTGGTCGAGCCTGATGTCGGCATCAAGCTTTTGCAGAGCGGCTTGGGTGAGCGAAAGCACCGGCGGCATGGCGTGCGCGAGGCCGGCGAGAAACAGCGGGGCGAGAAAGATGGATTTCATGGTTCGTTTTGAGCTTTTCATGATGCTTCCCTACCCAAAGTGGCGAGATGCCGGACATGTTCAAGGGCGGGTTCGCGCTCGAGGATTCTTCCTTCGAGCTGCTCGGTCTGGATGGCTTCCAGGATTTCCTTGAAACGCGGACCGGGCTCGAGGCCGAGCTTGATCAAGTCACGCCCGGTGACGAGCGGCGCGGGAATCAGCGGTTCGCTCGCAAACTCGGCCTCCTTGGCCTGGAGGAATTCATAGTTGTCCGTGAAGCCGTTGGACGATGCGCAATCGACGCGGTGCAGCTCCATTTCCCAGTCAAAGGTCGGCTCGGCCATGAAGCGCTTGAGCTTGGCCACGCGCATCTTCTGGACGTTCATGAACTGCATGTGGCGGCCGACCATGACCACCGCGTCTTCGATGATGTGATTGGGGTAGCGCAGGCGGCGCAGGATGGTTTCCGCCATGCGCGCGCCCATCGCATCGTGGCCGTTGAAACGGATGCGCCCGTCAGGATCGATGCTGCGGCACGGCGGCTTGGCGATGTCGTGCAACAACACCGCCAGAGATAACTCGAGCGGCGCGTCCGGCGCGAGCATGTCGAGCATGATGAGCGTGTGGATGTAAACATCGCCCTCGGGATGCCACTCCGGCGGCTGGTCACAACCGATGAGCGGCAGCACCTCGGGCAGGAAGTGGCGGATGAGGTCGGTTTCCACCAGATGCTCCACCCCGGCGCGGCGGCGCGGCGAGGTGAGGATTTTTGAAAACTCGTCGCGGATGCGCTCGGGGGAAATCCTGTCTAACAGAGGCGCGCAGTCGCGCAGCGCCGTGTCCGTCTCCGGCTCGATGGCGAAGCCCATCCGCGCGGCGAAACGCACGGCTCGCAGCAGCCTCAGCCCGTCCTCGGTGAAGCGCGCCTTTGGATCCCCGATGGCGCGGATGATGCCGGCCTTGAGGTCCGCCAAACCGCCGACATGGTCGATCACCTCGCCGGTCTCGGGGACTTCAAACAGGCCGTTGATGGTGAAATCCCGCCGGCGCGCGTCTTCCACGGGCGTCGAGAACGTCACCGACTCCGGCCGGCGGCCGTCGCGGTAGCTGCCATCAGTGCGAAAGGTGGCGATTTCCACATGATGGCCGCCGTGCTTGGCGATCACCACGCCGAAGTGCGCGCCCACCTCGTTGGAACCGGGAAACAGCTCCAGGACCTCGGAAGGCACGGCCGAGGTGGCGATGTCATAATCCTCCGGTGGATGTCCTAACAGACGATCCCGCACGCAGCCGCCGGCGAACAACGCCTCGTGTCCGGCGGCCTTCAGCCGGCGGGCAAGTGCGGTGGCCGCCTCGCGGGCGGTCATGGTCGGCGGGGTTTTCACGGCTGCGGGCGGCTGGCTTGATAGATGGAAACCACGCCGCCGGTCAGGGGCGTGGCATCGGTTTCCGCGAAACCACAGCTTTCCAATAAATCCATCATCGCCTTGCCGGAGGGGAAGGCCTCGATGGATCCGCCGAGGTATTCGTATGCGTCGCGCTGGCCGGTAAGCCAGCCGGCCATGCGCGGCAGGACGTGGTGCAGATAGAAACGGTAAAACGGCCGCAGGATGCCGCCGGGCAGCGAGAAATCCAGAATCAACAAGTGGCCGCCGGGCTTGAGCACGCGCCGCATTTCGCGCAGCGCGGCCGGATAGTCCGCCATGTTGCGCAGGCCGAAGGCGACGGTCACCACGTCGAAGTTCCCGTCTGGAAACGGCAGCTGCAGGGCGTCTGCAACCAGCGTGCGGGCCACTCCGCGGCTGGCGGCATGGGCGAGCATTTCCGCACAAAAATCCGAGGCGGTCACCTCGCAATCCGGGCACTGGTCCTGGATTTCCAACGCCAGATCACCGGTGCCGGACGCCACATCGAGCAAGCGCGCGGGTTTCCACCGCCGGATGCGCGCGGTGACCACCTTGCGCCACCAGATGTCCGCGCCGCAGCTCAGGACGTGGTTGGTGAGCACGTAGCGGTCGGCGATCCGGGCGAACGCGTCGCGGACGTAGGCGGCATCTTGCATGGCGGGAGCTTTGGGGCGGAGCGCCCGGGAATCAAGCGGCAAGCCCGAGCATGGGATAATGATTCCGCTTACGCCGCGCTAGGGCGAATGGCCACGAGCGACGCGCCGTTCCACCCATTTACAGAACGCCCGGAAGTGGCATTATGAAAGTGTCCGATGCGGCTGGAGTTTCCTCGCCCCCCATCCCCCTGCCCCCTGCGAGAGACTCCGGTCCGGACCGGACGAAACAATGATCAGCCTGCCATCCAGGCTGCCGGCGGCCGGGATGGCACTCGGGTGAACCCCCACACCGGATCAGAAAGGCAACATCATGAACATGCTCACCAAACTCAATCCGTTTGGAAAAACGGAATCGCTGGATTTGTTCCGGCCGACGCTGCGGATGGACGCGTTCCGCGAAATGGAAGACCTCGTCCGCAACATGCAACGCACCTTCAACGGCTGGCCCGCCAAAATCGAGGAATCGATGACACTGGCCGACTGGACGCCCTCGGTGGACATCGGCGAAAACGACACGGAATACGTCGTCAAAGCCGAACTGCCGGAAGTGAAGAAGGACGACATCAAGGTGAATGTCGATAACGGCACCCTGACCATCAGCGGCGAACGCAAGGTGGAGAAAGAGGAGAAGGGAACGAAGTTCCACCGCGTGGAGCGTGCCTATGGCTGCTTCGAGCGCTCGTTCTCGCTGCCGGATGACACCGACGCCGACAAGATCACCTCGGAATACAAGGACGGCATCCTGACCGTCCACCTGCCGAAGAACCCGGTCGCGAAGCCCACCGCTCACGCGATCCCGGTGAGCTGAAGCAGGAAATCCCGGTGCCGTGCCCGCCATAACCGGCATACGGGAAAAAGAGGATGGCCGCCGATTTTCCCTCCAGGATCGGCGGCCGGATCGTTTTCAGCACTGCGGGGTCACTTCGGCAGCAGCGCGAGCAATTCGGCGTGCGGCCGGGCGATGACGTGCGATGCGATCACCTTGCCGAGCGGCGCGGCGGCGGCAGCTCCGGCGGCCACGGCCGCGCTCACGGCAGCCACATCACCACGGATGACGATGGTGACGTAGGCCGCGCCGATCTTCTCCTTGCCGACGAGTTTGACGTCGGCGGATTTGAGCATGGCATCGGTGGCTTCCAGGATGGCAGTGAGGCCTTGGGTTTCGAGAATGCCGAGGGCTTGGGATTCGGTGTTCATGGCGGATTCAGGGTTGGGGAAATCAGTGGGCAGGAATTGGTCGCGGCCGCCGTAGAGCGGATTGATGGCATTGGCGCCGGAGTAAAGTCCGGCAAACTGGCTGTCGGGCTTGGAGAGGCGGGTGCCGAGGCATTTCACGCCGAGTTTCCGCGCGCAGGCTTCGGCGGCTTCCAGCGCATCGGCAACCTCTGAAACGCCACCCGCGGTGCGGATGACGATTTCCTCGCTGCCGCTGGTGTCGAAGCCGAGAATGCGCACGCCGCTGGTCTTGGCAACCACATCGGCCACCACGGCGGCGATGCTGAAAAAGGGAACCTCGATGAAGCCAAGAGCGGACACGTGCCGCAGTGGTAGCCTGCCCGGCAGCGCGGCGCAACTACGGACCAGGGCCTGCGCATTTAAATATGAAATTTTTTCACCGCAGCGCCGCCAAGCCGTAACCATGCAGTGGGAAATCCCGGAGGGATTACAGAAATTAGCCTGGCGGTCGCAGACCCCGGGATCATTGCCCGGAAATTCCCCGCATCACCCCGGATATGGCAGCTCGATGTAAACGATTTCCTTCATGTGCTTGGTGACTCAGCTCACGGCCGCTGATTCCCATATGGTGGCGCATCCTCGCGGACGAACGACAACTCCGGCTCTTCCTGAACCTCGGCAGACAACGGGTAGCGCACCTCTTTCGCCGGTCTGATCTCCACGATCTTCCCATCTTTCATGATGTGGAGCGCCGTGTGGGTGTTCACCGCCGCAAGACTCAGCGCCGTGCGATCCCGGCAAAGCTCCTCCACCGCTCCCTCAATCGCCTCCACCGGCAGATCCGGATTCAATCGACGGAGCGCTGGCTTCAGCCGGCCCGTGAGAACCACCTCCCGTTTCCCATCCCGTTCCAGATTGCTCGCTCCGCCATCCCACTCCCCGTGGCAACCCACCACATCCCACCCCAACACATGCTCCATGAGTTGGATCGCCGGTTGCTCGACGAGGTGGTCTTCGGTGTAGGATGACGCCATGGGTTGGATTTTCAGTGATTGACTCCAAGGCTCGCCGCATTACGGATTTCCCATCTCGTCCACCAAGATGTGGAAGGAGTTACGAGGCCGCCCTTCGGGGCGGCTTCAGCATTTGTCGGGGTCGCGGACGTGGGAGAAAATGGTGAGAGATTGATCTTTTCCCTGTCGGAATCCAAATCTGCGGTTTCATGACGGCAACACGGCCTCCGCCTCTTCCTTCGGGAACGCTGGGGTTCTTTTTTTGGGATGATCTTGGATTTGCGATCATTTCCAGAGCCCCCAGTTTTCCCATTGCGGCGGGCACCCCATTTGCACGAGCGAGCAAGTGCCCGGCCCATCCTTCGGCAATTTGCATACACGGCCCGCGATCTGTGTCATGCTAGGCGGGAAAGCGCGACCACAAGCGGCCGGAATCCGGCATCGTGGTGGAAAAGGTGGAGACGCTCAACCAGCGCGATGAATGTGTGATGGCTTGCGGGCACCTGTTGCTGGTAAAAAGGCGCTAGCAGACCCTTCGCAAGGTTTTCCAAGCAAAGTGTTGCCGCCGCGCCAAAGGCCGTCAAGAATCCGCCCGCCTGTCCGCATCCGCTCCTCACCTGCCATGAAAGTCATCAGTGGAACCGCCCACCGCGCGCTCGCCGAGCGCATCGCCGAAAACCTCGGTCAACCTCTCGCCGACGTCCAAGTCACCGCCTTCCCGGATGGCGAGACCTTCGTCAAAATCAATGAAAACATCCGTGGCGAGGACGTTTTCATCATCCAGCCGAGCTGCCCGCCCACCAATCACAACATCATGGAGTTGCTCATCATGGTGGATGCCGCGCGCCGCGCCAGCGCCGAGCGGATCACCGCGGTGATGCCGTTTTTCGGCTACGCCCGGCAGGACCGCAAGGACCAGCCGCGCGTGCCCATCACCGCCAAGCTGGTGGCCAACCTGCTCACCTCCGCCGGCGTGAACCGCGTGCTCACCATGGACCTCCACGCGCCGCAGATCCAAGGCTTCTTCGACATCCCGGTGGACCATCTCTACGCCAAGCCCGTGCTCATCAACTACCTGCGCGAGCGCCACCCGGACACTTCCAACCTGACCGTCGTCTCGCCGGACGTCGGCGGTGTGAAAATGGCCCGCGCCTATGCCGAGGCGCTGGGAGCCGAGCTGGCCATCGTCGCCAAGCACCGCGTCAACGCCACCAAGGTGGAGGCCATGAACGTCATCGGCGAGGTGGAGGGACGCGATGTCCTGCTGGTGGATGACATGACGGAAACCGCCGGCACGCTGATGGCCGCGGCCGATATCCTGCGACAAAGCGGCGCGCAACGCATCTACGCCGGAGTTTCCCACGCCATCCTCGGTGAAATGGCCCACGAGCGCATCAAGAACTCCGCCATTGAGGAAGTCATCACCACCGATTCCGTGCCGCAGGCCGCGGGACCCAAGGTGCATGTCGTCGGCATCGCCCCGCTGCTGGGCGAGGCGATCCGCCGCATCCACAGCGGGCACTCCATCACCACGCTTTTTGCCGTTTGAGCGGCAGCCACGCCATCGAACGCCGCATGGCTGAATCCGGCTTGCATGCCCCCCCGTGCGGGTTAGAAACACGGCGTTCTTTCCTGTGAAAAGCTATTTCCTCCGCCGCCTGCTGCTGATTCCGCCGACCTTGATCGGCATCACGCTGCTGGTTTTCACCATCACGCGCTTCGTGCCCGGCGGGCCGATGGACCGGATGCTGCAGGAAGCGGCGCTGGGCGCGGACCAGGGCGGCAAGCGCTCATCATCCAGCCAGGCACAGGGCGGGCTGAGCGAGGAGCAACTCGAGGAGTTGGAGGAACAGTTCGGCCTCAACAAGCCGGTGCTCACCGCCTACCTGCAGTGGCTTGGGGCGGCCCCGCGCGAGGTGAGGATTTCCAAAGGCCAATTCGGCGCGCGCGGCGACCAGGCCATCGGCGGCGTGATCGACACCGACGTCACCGCAGAGGTGGTCCTGCGCGGCGACGGGCGCGTGGTGCGGGTGGACCGCAAAGGCGAAACGGTGGAATCCGCGCGCTTTGTCGAGAGCGGCAAGGACATCGCCGAGGAAGGCTGGAAAGTGCGCTACGAGAGCGGGGCGGACCGCCAGGAACGCTTCAAGCGGCGCAACCCCGGCAACGCATCCGTGCCCGAATACGCGCCGCGGGTGGTGGTCTATCAGACGCGTTTCTCCGGCTTGATGCAGGGCGATCTCGGGCGCTCGACAGTCTATAATGATCCGGTGCACGAGATGATTTTCGCGCGGATGCCCATTGCGGTTTATTTCGGTCTGCTGACGGCCTTCATCACCTATTCGGTCTGCCTGCCGCTGGGAGTGCTCAAGGCCTTGAAACACCGGACCTTCATTGACTCCGCCAGCTCGGTGCTGATTTTCCTCGGTTACTCCATCCCCGGTTTCGCGCTGGGCGCGATCCTGCTGGTGCACCTCGGCGCGCGGATGAACCTGTTCCCGCTGTTCGGGCTGACCAGCGCGGATTTCGACCAGCTCGACACGGTGGGTAAAATCAAGGACCTCGCGCACCACACGGTGCTGCCGCTGATCTGTTATATCGTCGGCTCCTTCGCGATGCTCACGATGATGACCAAGAACAACCTGATGGACAACCTGGCCGCGGACTACGTGCGCACGGCGGTGGCCAAGGGCGCGAGTTTCCGCCAGGCGGTCTTCGGCCATGCGTTCCGCAACTCGATGATCCCGATCGCCACCGGCCTCGGCAATCTCGTCACCGTGTTCATCGGCGGCTCGATGCTCATTGAGACCGTGTTCGACATCCAGGGCTTCGGCCTCTTGCAATATCAATCCGTTATCGCGCGCGACGTGCCGGTGATCATGGGCACGCTCACCATCGCCGCGTTCCTGATGCTCATCGGCCATGTGATCTCCGACTTTATCGTGGCGATGGTGGACCCGCGCATCAAATTCGAGTGACCCATGCGAGCTGCCGGATTTTTTCTAACCATATTGGGAGGGCTCGCCGCAACCGGCGAACTGCGGCAGATCGCGTTTCCCACCGCGCGGTGGTTTTTCAATACCAGCCGCCAGGTGCCATGGCTGCACAGCGGGCGCGATGGCGCGCTTTTCCCTTGGTTTGGCTGGCTGGGCGCACTGCTGCTGGTGATCTGTGGCCTTGCCATGGTGCTGCGTTCCTTCACCCGCGGCCCGCGTAATCCCATCACCCTGCGCCGCATCCAGCGCTTCCGTGAAATCAAGCGCGGCTACTACTCGCTCATCATCCTGATCATCCTCGGCGGGCTCGCGGCGCTCGACCAAGTGGTGGTGGGCAAGCGTGCGCTGGCGGTGCAATACAAGGACCAGTGGACTTTTCCCGCCTTCCTCACGCAGGACCTCAAGAACAAGGATTTCGGCATCACCGGGGAAATGGAGGAAGCCCCCGTCAACTACCGGAAGCTCAAGAAAATGCTCCGCGAGAGCGGCGAGGGCCGGGTGATCATGCCGCCCATCCCCTACGATCCCACCGGTGACACGCTGCCGCCCCGCTCGCGGCCGCTGATCCTGCGCGAGGGCATCTATCATGAAGCCGGCTCCAACTCTCCTTTCTGGGGCCTGGCCGGACGCTACCATGATGTGGACGAAGCCCGCATCCACATCCGTCACACCCTGCGCAACGGACGCCTCTCCGGCCCGGCCGATGGTTGGAACAAGGAGTCCATACCCGTTTACAACGCCGACTATCTGGACGGAAAACCCGTCAACGAGCAATACAACGGCGAGGGCAGCCGCGAGGATTTCCTCGCCATCTCCGGCGAGGAACTGCGCGCCATCAAATACCACCCGGCACCGCCGATCCCCGAGGAGGGCAACTGGCTCGGCACCACTTCCCAAGGCTATGACGTGCTGGCCTACCTC
This sequence comes from Verrucomicrobiaceae bacterium, assembly GCA_003820635.1. Next base: position 9,502 of record RPOS01000050.1, read on the forward strand.
TACGGCGGCCTGCAGGTGAACTTCAAGGCCGCCATCATCTATCTGCCCATCGTCTATCTCATCGGCATCACCATCGGTATGATGATGGGCTACTTAGGCGGTTGGTTCGACCTCGCCGTGCAGCGGCTCATCGAGATTTTCTCCAACATGCCCTTCCTCTTCGTGGTGATCATTTTCTCCAGCATGGTGCCGGATCAGTTCAAAGGCCTGCCGGTGGTGCTCACCATACTCATCGTCTTCGGCTGGATGGGCATGACCTACCTGATGCGCACCGCCGCCTACCGCGACAAGGAGCGCGACTACATCGCCGCCGCGCGCGTGCTGGGCGCGGGCACTCCGCGCATCCTCTTCCGCCACCTGCTGCCAAACACCATCGCCATCATCGTCACGCTGGTGCCATTCACCATTTCCGGGCTGGTTTCCGCACTCACCTCGCTCGACTACCTCGGCTTCGGCCTGCCGCCGGAACACGCCACCTGGGGCCGCCTGCTCAACGACGGCCTTTCCAATCTATCAGCTCCATGGCTGGTCACCTCCACCTTCGCTGTGCTGGTGGGCCTGCTGGTGCTCATCACCTTCGTGGGCGAGGCCGTGCGCGAAGCCTTCGATCCGAAAAAATTCACTTATTACCGTTGATGCGCCGCCTGATGAAACGCCTGGCCATGCCCACCCTCGGCGCTCTCGCACTGCTGGCGCTGCCGGCTTGCAACCGCGATCCCGTGGAAACCGCCCGCACGCTGGAGTTCGAGTCGTTCCTGCCGATATACAACCGCCACATCCGCGGCTGGCTCGAGACCCAACAGCAAGCGAACGCCGAGGCCATCTCCGGCAACGAAGCCGCGCTTGCCACCGCCGAGGGCGAGGCCCGCGAGTTGCTCGAAGTGCAGGCCGCGTCGCTGCGTCGCGAGCAGGAAAAATGGCGCTTCCGCCTGTCGCTCGGAGATTTTCTCAAAATCGGCGATCCCTCGGAAATCCCCACCGGCCTGGTCTGGGAAAACGGCATGGACCAGCCCGAGATCGGCGATCCCGCCGCGAAAAAAGGCGGTGTCTTCCGCAAGGTCATCTCGACGTTTCCGCCCACCATCCGCCCATTCGGTGACAACTCCAACAACTCCTTCCGCGGGGATTTGTATGACAACATCGACATGCCACTCGTGGCGCTGCACTTGGAGACCATGGAGATGATTCCCGGCCTGGCCAAGGAGTGGGCGTCCTCGGAAGACGGCCGCACCATCTGGTTCAGGATCGATCCCGATGCCCGTTATTCCGACGGCGTGCCGGTGCTTTCACGCGATTTCCTCGTCTCTGTTTACCTGCGGGTCTCGGACCACATCGTCAATCCCTACGCCAAGCAGTTCTACCGCGAGAACATCGCGCAGATCGCCATGTTCGACGATCACACGGTGGCCATATCATTGCCGGAGGCCAAGGTCTATGCTCCGGCGCTCGCCGGGGCCATCACGCCCTCGCCACCGCATTTCTATGCGGAATACGGCCCGGATTACAGCGAGCGCTACCAATGGCGTTTTCCACCCACCACCGGGGCCTACGAAGTGCTGCCGGAGGACATCGTCAAGGGCGCATCCATCACCCAGACGCGCGTCAAGGATTGGTGGGCGCGGGACCGCAAATACTACCGCTATCGTTTCAACCCGGACAAGATCGTCCACACCGTGGTGCGGGACGACTCCAAGGCCTTCGAGTTGTTCCGCGCCGGCGAGATCGACACCTTCTTCCTGGTGCGCCCGGACCTCTGGTATGAGAAATCCGAGATCGAGCAGTTTTACAAAGGCTACATCGAGCGCGTCGTCTTCTACAACCGCTACCCCAAGGTGCCACGCGGGCTTTATCTCAATGTCAGCAAACCGCCGCTCGACGACCGCAACGTGCGCATCGGCATCACTCATGCCCTGAACTGGCAGAAGGTCATCGACGTGATGTTCCGGGGCGATTACCAGCGCCTGAATGCCTTCAACGAAGGTTACACCCTCTTCAGCGATCCCTCCATCACCGCGCGGCCATTCTCCATCCAGCTCGCCCGCGAGGCCTTCCGCCAGGCCGGATTCACCAACGAGGGCAGGGACGGCATCCTCACCAAACCGGACGGCACCCGCCTCTCCATTTCCCTCACTTATCCGGTGATGCCTATTTCGGACCGCATTTTCGCCATCCTGCGCGAGGAGGCCAGGGCCGCCGGTCTCGACCTCCGGCTCGACGGACTGGAAACCACCGTCACCTACAATAAAGTGATGCAGAAACAACACCAGATGTATTTCGGCAGCTGGCTGATCACTCCGCCGATGCCGGATTTCCATCAGTTCCTGCACTCCACCAACGCATACGACGAGAAGGGCAACATCAAACCCCAGACCAATAACATCTTCGTCTGGAGCCGCCCGGATACCGATCTGCTCAGCGAGCAGGTCCGCACCGCCCGCACCGAGGAGGAACTGCGCGAGGCCACCGGGAAGCTCCAGCGCATCATGCATGACGAGGCGATCTTCGCCCCCGCTTACACCGTGGATTTCATCCGCCTCGCCTCATGGCGCTGGGTCCGCTGGCCGGACAGTGAAACCACGCGCTTCAGCCCGCCGGTGGTCTATGATCCCCATGAGGCATACGTGCACTGGATCGATGAGCAAATGCGGGAGGAAACTCTGGCCGCCCGCAGATCCGGCAAGTCTTTCCGGGAATCCACCAAAGTCGTGGACGCCTACCGCCTGCCCGCCCCGCCTGCCGCTGCCAAAAACGCCAGCCCACCGGCCGCCGCCCCCCCCGAAACCCCATGAACGGCACTAACGGAAACATCCTGGAGGTGAACAAGCTCATCACCTCGTTCGAGACCGACCGCGGCCTGCTGCGCGCCGTCGATCAGGTCTCCTTCTCGGTGCCCGCAGGCAAAACCGTCGGCATCGTCGGCGAGTCCGGCTGCGGCAAGAGCGTCACCGCCATGTCCATCGTGCGGCTGCTGCCCCAGCCTGCCGGCAAGATCCTCGGCGGCCACGTGCTCTTCAAGGGCCGCGATCTGGTGCAGGCCAGCGACGATGAAATCCGGCGTGTGCGCGGCGGCGAGATCGGCGTGATTTTCCAGGAGCCGATGTCCGCGCTCAACCCAGTCCACCGCATCGGCCGCCAGGTGGTGGAGGTCTTCCGCCTCCATCAGAAAATCTCCAAGCGAGACGCCTGGGACGCGGCGGTGGAAATGCTCGACCTGGTGCGCATCCCGGCTCCGGAAAAGCGCATGATGGACTACCCGCACCAACTCTCCGGCGGCATGCGCCAGCGCATCGTCATCGCCCTGGCGCTCGCCTGCCGGCCGTCGCTGGTCATCGCGGACGAGCCGACCACCGCGCTGGACGTCACCGTGCAGGCGCAGATCCTCGACCTGATGGCGCGCCTGCAGAACGAGATGAAAATGTCCATCATCCTCATCACGCACGACCTCGGCGTCATCGCCGAAACCTGCGATGAAGTCGTGGTGATGTATGCCGGCCGCGTGGTGGAAAAAGCCTCCGCCACCGAGCTCTTTGCCAATCCGCTGCACGCCTACACCAAGGGCCTGCTCAACTCGATTCCCACGCTGGAAACCCCGTCCAAATCCGTTCTCAACACCATCCCCGGCATGGTCGCCTCGCTGGCGGAACACACCCACGGCTGCCGTTTCTGCCAGCGCATGGGCCGCAGCCTGCCCGGCACCCGCGAGCGCCCGGCCTTCAGCGAAGTCTCGCCCGGCCACTGGGTGGAAACCTGCCCGGAATGTTATCAGCCAGCATAAGTCTTATCGGACCTATATGACCCATCCTCTTCTATCCGTCCAAGACCTCCGCGTCCACTTCCCGGTGCGCTCCGGCGTCATGCTGCGCCAGAACGGCGCGGTGCGTGCGGTGGACGGCGTTTCGCTGGACATCGCGCCCGGCGAAACCCTCGGCCTCGTCGGTGAGTCCGGCTGCGGCAAGTCCACCCTCGGCAAGGCCGTGGTGCGCCTGCTCAAGCCGACCTCCGGCAGCGTCCGCTTCGAAGAAAAGGACATCTCGCACCTCAGCCAGCGCGCGTTGCGGCCGCTGCGCCGCGATTTCCAGATGATCTTCCAGGATCCCGCCGAATCGCTCGATCCACGCATGAGCGTGCGCTCGATCATCGAGGAGCCCTTCATCATCCACCGCATCGGCAACCGCGCGGAACGCACCAAGCGCGTCAATGAATTGTTAGACCGCGTCGGCCTGCCGACCTCCGCCGCAGAACGCTACTCGTTCGAGTTTTCCGGCGGCCAGCGCCAGCGCATCGGCATCGCCCGCGCGCTGGCCCTCAAGCCCAAGCTCATCGTCTGCGACGAGCCGGTTTCCGCGCTGGATGTCTCGATCCAATCCCAGATCCTCAACCTGTTAGTAGAACTCCAGCAGGACTTCGGCCTGTCCTATCTTTTCATCGCCCATGACCTCTCGGTGGTCAAACACGTCAGCGACCGCGTGGCGGTCATGTATCTCGGGAAAATCGTCGAACTCGCCCCGGCGGAAACGATTTACCGCGATCCTCGCCACGCCTACACCAAGGCGCTGCTCTCCGCCATCCCCTCGCCGGATCCACGGGCGCGCCGCGAGAAAATCCTGCTCGAAGGCGATGTCCCCTCGCCCATCGATCCACCGGCCGGCAGCGCCTTCGGCCACCGCATCAAGCACCCGCGCTACGAGGAAAGCGTGGGCATGGATCTTTCTCTAACGGAAATCGCGCCCGGCCACATGGTCGCGGCGGATCCGTGCGGCCTCACCGAGCAAGACTGGCAAGCACTGCAAACCGGGAGAATCCCATGATGTAACCGCCCACATCCGGGACAGCACCGCCCAAAACCAAAACCGCACCCGGATTTTTCCACGCCATCGCCGTGGCCATCGGCCTCTTCAGCTGGGTGCAGCCAGCCGCGGCGCTTGAGCCCGCGCTGCCGTTACGCCTGAGCGTGAATCCCTGAAGCGCGGGTTTTCCATTGCGTGGCGCAGCCGCCATATCAAGGCTGCGGGCGCTTGCCGCGCTTCATCTATCTCCAGCTGCACCTGTTGGTCGCCCTGCTTGCGACCACGGCGGTTTTCGGGCACCTCATCACGCTGGGCGCGCCGGCGCTGGTGGTCTGGCGCTCGCTGCTCGCCGCGCTGGGCGGGGCATTTCTGTTAGCAGTGGTGATGCGGCGCGAGGTGCTGCCGCCGCCGGGAAGGATGCTGCAACTCATCGGCATCGGCGGCATTGTGGGCATGCACTGGATGTGTTTTTTCGGCGCGATCAAGCTGGCCAACATCTCGATCTGCCTCGCCGGCCTGGCCACCGTGTCGTTTTTCACCGCCTTCACCGAGCCCCTGCTGGAGCGGCGGCGGGTGCGCCCGCTGGAAGTGCTGCTGGGCCTGCTGGTGTTGTTGGGAATCCTGCTCGTCGCCGGCTTTGAGCGCGGCCGCCTGCTCGGGCTGGCCGTCGCGCTGCTCAGCGCCCTGCTCGCCGCGGTGTTTCCGGTGTTGAACCGGCGGCTCATCAAGCAGGCGGGCATGAACCCGCTGGTGATGGTGGTTTGGGAAATGGTGGGCGCCTGCGCCGTTTGCCTGCTGGCGCTGCCCTTGGTGGAAGGCCGCGGCGCTTACGCCGGACTGCTGGATTTGCAGGGGCTGGACTGGCTGTGGCTGCTGCTTCTGGCCTGGGCCTGCACGGTTTTCGCACACGCGTTTCATATCCACCTGCTGCGCCACCTCAGCGCCTACACGGCGAATCTCGCGGTCAATTTCGAGCCGGTCTATGGCATCGTAGCCGCAGCGCTGCTCTTCGGTGAGCACCGCCAGATGCACCCGGGATTCTTCATCGGCACCTCGGCCATCCTGATCGCCAATATCGCCCATCCGCTGATCCTGCGGGAAATCGCCCGGCGCAAGTCGCCGGGTTGAGGGCTTTTTCGGCGTTGCCAAAGCGGTTGCGAGTCCACCACGCTGCCGCCATGCAAAAGGCAAACTCCTGGACGCCCCTCATGCTGGTGCTCGCGCTGGCGGTGACCGCCATTTTCCTCTCAGTGCGGTCCAACGACAGCCCTCCGCCACCCGCCGCAGCCACCCCGCAAAGCGTTCCGGCACCCGCAGAAATCCCGGCTCCGGGTGAACCGGTGGTCACCGCCAAGACCGATGCCGCCGTCGCCAAGGTCGCGCCACGCCCATGGCCGCAGGAGGCATCCGACATCGCGGCCGATCCGGCGGCCACCTTCGGCTCACTGGACAACGGCCTGCGCTACCTGATCTATCCGAACAGCGAACCGCCCGGCCGCGTCTCGCTACGCCTCCACATCAGCGCCGGCTCGCTGATGGAAGCGGAGGACCAGCGCGGGCTCGCCCATTTCCTCGAACACATGGTCTTCAACGGCACCAAGAACCACTCCGCCGCGGATCTCATCCCGCGCATGCAGCGGCTTGGCATCGCCTTCGGCGCCCACGCCAACGCCTACACCTCGTTTGACGAAACCGTTTACATGCTGGACCTGCCCGATCTAACAGATGAAACGCTCAAGCTCGCCTTCACCGTGATGCGCGACTTCGGCGATGGCGCGCTGCTCGCCGACGAGGAAATCGACAAGGAGCGCGGCGTGATCCTCGCGGAAAAAATCAGCCGGGACTCCGTGGGCTACCGGCTCATGGAGCAGCAGTTCGAGGCACTGCTGCCGGACTCGCTCATCACGCGGCGCTTCCCCATCGGCACCGAGGAGGTCATCAAGTCCGCCCCGCGCGAGCGCTTCGTGGATCTTTACACCCGCTACTACACCCCGCAGCGCATGACCTTCATCGTCGTCGGCGATGTGAAGCCGGATGAAATGCGCGGCCGCATCGAGGCCACCTTCGGCTCGATGGGCAACCCGGCCGAACCGGGCGCGGATCCGGACCTCGGCAAGATCCACCAACCCGAAGGACTGGAAACCGCGGTCTTCCATGACAAGGAAGTGAGCTCCACCGATGTCTCGCTGATGCTGGTGCGGCCGCATGAGCAAAAGCCGGACAACACCGCCACGCGCGCCGAGCGCATGCCGCGCGCCATCGCCCATTCCATCCTCTCACGCCGCTTCGAGCGGATTTCCAAAGAGCGCAACTCACCGGTGGCGGAAGGTTCGGCTTCCGATGAAGTGCTCTTCAACAACATGGAAATCGGATCCATCAGCCTCACCGCCGCGGATGACCGCTGGCAGGAAGTGGTGCCGGTGCTCGAACAGGAATTCCGCCGCGCCCTCGAGCATGGTTTCACCGCAACCGAACTCGCCGAGGCCAAGTCCAACCTCATCAACGCCTACGAACAGCAGGTCAAACAAAAGGCCACCCGCGAGTCCGAAGGCATCGCCACCGTGCTGGCCCGCACGGTCAACGACAAAACGGTCTTCTCCACTCCGGAAGCCGATCTGGAAATCGCCAGGCGGATTCTCGACACGATCGACCTCGCGGCCTGCCACCAGGCGCTCAAGAGCTTCTGGGAGGCACCGGGTTACCATCTTGTCCTCACCACCAAGGAGAAACCGGAAAACGCGGAGCAGGAACTCGCCGCGCTGTTTGAAGACTCGCGCGGCACGCCGGTGGAAGCACCCGCCGCACGCGCGGTCCAGGTGTTTGATTACACCGACTTCGGCAGCCCCGGCACCGTCGCCAGCCGCAAAGAGGTCGCGGACCTCGGCATCACCCAGCTTGTATTATCTAACAATATCCGGGTGAACCTCAAGCGCACCGATTTCGAGCAAGGCAGGATCCGCCTGCTGGCGCGCATCGGCTCCGGCCAGCTCAGCCAGCCCAAGGACATGCCCATGCTGGACGCCTTCGCCCAGGCCGTCTTCGAGGGCGGCGGCCTCGGCAAGCACTCCAACGAGGATCTCAAGCAGATCCTCGCCGGCAAGAACGTCGGCAGCACGCTGGCCGTCAGCGAGGACGCGTTCACGCTCGGCGGCAGCACCACGCCCGCGGACTTCACCGTGCAGTGCCAGTTGATGTGCGCGGCGCTCACCGATCCCGGTTGGCGCGAGGAAGCGCTCTGGCAGTTCCAGAAAGCCATTCCGATGCTCTATCAGCAACTCCGCCACACACCCGCCGGGCCGCAGCGCGAGATGGACGCTTGGCTGCACGGCGGCGATCCGCGCTTCGCCACCGCGCCGATCGAGAAAATCTCATCCTACACCATCGAGGACGCGAAAAAATGGCTCACGCCCGAGCTCACCAAAGGTTATCTCGAGCTCACCATCGTCGGCGATTTCGATCCGGAAAAAATCCTGCCGGACCTGCTCGCCACCTTCGGAGCGCTGCCCGCCCGCTCGAACGCGCCCGCCGATCTAACAGAAGCACGCAAGGTGAAATTCCCCAACGCGCCCGCCATCAAGACCTTCACCTACGAATCGAAAATCCCGCAAGGCATCGCCTTCAACGTCTGGCGCACTGCCGGCATGCGCGGCAACATCCCCGAGTTCCGCCGCCTCAACATCCTCGCGGCCATCCTGGGCGACCGCCTGCGCGAGGAGATCCGCGAGAAACTCGGCAGCTCCTACAGCCCCAACGCCGGTGCCGCGGGATCCGACGCGCTGGACAACTTCGGCTACATCATCAGCGAAAGCGTCGGCAAGCCGGAGGATCTCGAAACCCTGCTCAACACCATGCGCGAGCAGGCCGACAACCTCGCCACCCAGGGAGCCACCGCCGACGAGCTCGACCGCGCGCTCAAGCCCACGCTCGGCATGCTGGAGAAATCCCTGCGCGACAACGGCTACTGGCTTACCACCGTGCTCAGCCAGTCCCAGGCCGATCCCAAGCGCCTCGAACTCGCCCGCGGCCGCGACGCCGACTACCAATCCATCAATCTAACGGAAATCAACGCGCTCGCCAGAAAACACCTCGCCGCCGAGAACGCGCTGCTCGTCACCATCAAGCCGGCCGAGTGAGCCAAAACCGCACCAGCGCGCCTTGAGCGCGACGTCCGGCAACAACAGCTACACCAAAAACACGACGGTGAGCGCCGGAAGCCTCCTTTTGGCAAACACCGGCGGCTTGCGCTTCAACATCGGCGCGGCCGGCGTGAACAACGCGCGGCGCAGTGAGGGCGAATGGCTGGTTTCCTTCCTGGCATACGGGGGGACTATTTCGGCACCACTGATCAACCGGACTACACAGGTCTGGCGGCCGTGGATCCGGCAAACCCGGATGTCGTTTTCATTTCCACCAGCTCCGATCCGGTCACCAACGCGCCGCTCATCAGCAACGCCAGCGGCAAGCGGCAAAACGAAATTCACATGGGAAAAACCGGTAACGACGGCAGATCATGGACCTGGGTGGCACTCACTAAGAACTCCGCCACCGACAGTCTCCGGCCCATCGTGCCCCGCTGGACCGCCGGCAAAAGCGTCGTTTTGTGGATGCCGGGGAATTACCCGGGTTTCTACACATCCAGCACCAAGAGCGTCGGCCAGGTGATCGTGCATTGAGGCAGGATGCCGGTCATCATCAAGGCTGCCGCAGCGGGTTAGTCGCGCAGGCGTGCAGCAAGCGCGGCATCCGGCAGCTCGCAGGCGCGCCCGCGGCGGACCAGATGGCGCCTGTCTGCGATGAACTGATAGACCGCATTGCGCCAACGACGGGGGATGAAGGCCACCAGCCGCCATGGGCCGCCCAACACGCGGGAGAGTTCCAGCACGGCGTCACCGCGGGTGAACAGGACGCCGTCGCTCTCGCGCTGCAGCACCATCGTGCCGCCGCTTTGCGCGGCATGACCGGCCAGACCGAGTTTGCGCGCCGTCTCGCCTTGCAGCGGCGCGAAGCAGACGCGCCCGCGCTTGTCCCACCGCGCCACCCGGCGGACCGAGGCGTGGCAAAACGCGCAGTCGCCATCGAAAAACAAAACCCACGTCATCACTGGGAAACCTACGCGCCAGCCCTCCGCCGCGCCAGCGCGGAGGCTTGCGGAATTTTTCGGGCTTGCGCGGGCAGGCATTTTTCCGGATAGTGTTCATTAGATCATGAAGCTGCGCGAAAAAATGAAACACACCGGCGGCGGGCCCGGAACCGCCTGGACACTGGTGGACGGACCGGCGGATGCCGTGGCCAGTGCGCCGCGGATCCGCGACCTGCCGCAGGGCGAGCGGCCGCGGGAAAAACTCTCCCAAC
>RPOS01000051.1 GCA_003820635.1 Verrucomicrobiaceae bacterium
CGCAGGCTCTTGCGAACATCGCCTTCCTCTTTAATAACGCGCGGCGCAAAAACCTCTTTAATATCGTTATAACCTGTACGACGCGGGCGTGAGTCACCATCGAAATGAACAATTGGATACTTGTAAGCCTTTTCGCCAACTCTAATATCTGTTGATCCGGTTACCGTACCCATTGTCGGTTCTTCATGTCTCGGCCCGGTAGCCAAAACACGGGTTCCAACCGGAATCGCGTAAAACCCCGGAAACACTTCCTCAAGACGCTCTGCTGCGCTGTGTTGTTTTAATTTCTGGTCAGCCATCAACGCCTTCTGATACTCATCCGAAGTCTCCTCCATTCTCTGAGCAAACTCTTCATGAGTCATTCGTCCGGCCACATAATCATCTCCAATTTGTCGGCGGATATTTTCTATACGTTCTAAATAATTGCCATCCTGTTTTGGGCCGATTGTTGGCAGTCCTTCTGTCCCCTTGCCTCTGATACTCTTTGCCTCACCCTGCTTCGCTAACGCACCTTCTTTCAGCTCACCCTTCTCAACCTTGCCGAAGATTTGCTCGGGCGATTCCACCTTGGTCAGCGCAGACTTGATCGCTTGGAACAGCTTGCGTAGCTTGGCCACTACTGCGGCAACCATACCTGCGGGCGGCTTGGTCGCGTCGAAGTCAGCAAAGGCATCGGCCACTGCTTCTTCGGTGATCTTCTCCATGTCACCGTTGTACTCGCGCATATAGGCGTCGTAGCGCGATTCCTCACCAGCCTTCAGTGGCTTACCATCGATGTTGCGCTGCTTGAGGTATTGGTCAATCCACTTGTCCTTAGCCATTTTGGACAGGGATTTCCATTGGGCATCGGTGAAGAAACCCAGCTCGCGCAGAGCATGGATAGCTTCGTGGCGAAGCGTGCGGATTGGGTTGGCAGAATCGGAGGCAATCTGAATGAGCTTCTGGGCGTAAGAGCCTTCCGCTGTCATGCCGTTGATGAGCTTAAGGCCAATGTCTTTCAGGCCAAACTTGTTGAGCGCGGCGCGAAGGGTTTGCTCGAAGTCGGTTACTTGCTTGGTGCGTTCTTCCCCGCGCAGGCTTAGCGCCTCTTCATCGGGGCGAGCAGCTTGTCGGCGTTCTTTAACTTCAGCTTCCGTAGCTTTACGCCGGGCTTCTTTTACTTCGGCAGCACGTGACGGTTGCGCAACAGGCTTCTCCGCCACAATCCGTTCATATTCACTGCGCAGTGTGCCTACATCCTCTTCTTTTACTGCTTCGCGCCATGCACTGCGTTGCGCTGGCGTCAGCTCGGAGAAGGGCTTCTTGCCACCAACAGCTTCGGCGGTGTCGTTCCAATACTGCTCAGGCCGTGCTAGTGCAGGCTTTGCAGCGACTTCAGGCGCAGTTGGTGTTGGAGCAGTTCTTCCAACAGGTACCACTCCGCGTCGGACAGTTTCTCCAGCTCCGGTGGTAGTGGGCTCGGCGGGCGCGACAGGTCTAGGCTTGCTAGGTATGCCCACGCTAGGCTTACCTGCTCCGGCGGCAGGTTCAAATGCAGGAACTCTGGGTGCTGGGAATAGTGCATCGAATGCCTCCGCTTTATGTGAGCCTTCTTCAAGCTTAAGCGCCTTACGCGCAGCCTGTCTGGCCTCTGGGGCCATCACAGACATGCTCACAAGCTTACGCAGGAACGGACGATTCCGCCCATTCTCAGCCCATGTTTTCGTCTCGGGTCTTACACCCGCTGCGGTGAGTGAATCAATAACCGGCTGAAGTTCCGGCGGCACAACACGTTTGGGTGCAAGCGTAGGCTCAGGCACCGCCTCAGAAACAGGCTGCACTGGGGCAATTGGCTCCAGCGGCTCAATAGCTGCTTGTGTTGTTCCGGTGATGCCGGCTTCGGCTTTGGGGGCTTCAAACTTGAACGCGCCTTGCCCGGCACGTTCCATCTGCTTGGGTGTTGTGGTCTTGGGCTCAGCGGCTAGCGGCTCCTTGCCCCGCTCAAGTCCCGACTCCCGCATCTCAGTCGGCGTGAACAGCCGGCCTTGGCCCTGCGCTGTGTAGCCTCTGGCAGCAAGTGCTTTGGATCGGTCTGATTCCTCTTTCAGAAAACCTTTGAGGTCTTCCATCCGCGTCCGGCTCTCGGGCGTTTTCGGCCCGGCCTTGAGCAGATCGAGTTCTTTCTGTGCCCATCCTGTGCCTTGTGCTACAGGCAGGCCAAGCTCCATCTGTTCAGGCGGAGTCGTTACTTCCGCTTGTGGCGGCGCAACCGCAGGCTCAGGCTGTACCCGAGCTTGAGGCGCTTCAAATTGCGAGAACAATTCGCCCTGACCTTCAGGCGTCTCGCGCACTTCCGGTTGTGAGAATGCACTTGCAGCAGCTTTCTTGGCTTCGCTTTCTTGCTGCGCTTTCTCTTCTCGACCCCGTGTGATCGAGGCGATAGTCATCTGCTTCTGCTGCTCGGTGATCTCGGCAATACGCTCTTTGACGTTGGGAGCCTGCGGGCCTTGCATCAGCTGTTGCTTCTCCTGCTCCAGCTGCCCGTATTGCTCCTGCATATACGGCCCCATCGCACCGATGGGTGTCTCCCCTTCGGCCTTAACGCGCTCCCGCTCCCGCGCCGCGAGGATGCGTTGCTGGGCTTCTTGGCGTGCTGCATCCGCAGCGGTAGGTTGAATCTGCGTTAGTTCCGCTCGGGCCTGTGCCCGTGATGGCAGCCCGGTAAGGGCACCCAACCCGCCCCCGCCGATACCTGCTTGGTATGCGGCCTCGCCGTATTCGTTAAAGGCTTCGGGAGACATTACATCGAGCCCAGCTTGCGCCCGCTCAAGGACCGATTGCGCAATTTCAACGGGGATTTCAGTAGCGCCTCGCGCAGCGCCCCGGGCGGTCGCGCCCAGTGCCGAGCGTTCCGCTTCTTTAATCAGAGCTTGCCGGGCCTGCGCTGTGGCCAGCGCCGCGTCGTCGGCAATACCCAGCACACCCTTTACCAGCCGCTTGCCTAGTACCGCCCCAGTGCCCACGGCTTCTAACGCTGTCTGCCCTACCGCAGTGCCGTACGCCGCAGGTCGATCAATGCTGATAGGCTTGCCAGCTTCAGCTTGTTCTTGCGCTTGCCGCTCGATATTCGAGCCCGCCATCGACCCATATAGCGCAGTTCCCGCCCCCAGCAAACCGCCCACTATCGGGCCTACTGGCGCGAAGGGGCCGAGAACCGGTGCTGCCGCAGCCCCGGCAAGTGCTCCCGCCTTAGTACCGGCAATAGTTGCCGCCGCCGCAGGGGCCATACCCGCCACCGCTCGCGGCACTTGAGACGCCGCTTCGCCCAGCGCAGACAAAATACCCCGCTTCTCGTAAGCTTCCTTGACTGGTGCAAACGACACGCCCTCACCGGCCTCTTCCGAAATCTTCTGCGCCCGCTCCATGCCTGCTTTCGCAGCAGCTTCTGGGGCCGTAAGCGCCTCAAGCCCTGTCTGTGTCGACGACACAAACTGCTTAGCACCACGCTTAAGTTCGCCTAAGACGGTGGATTGTTTTGGCGCTGCTGCAAGATGCGAAATAATTTCCGCATCAGAATAGCCAGACTGTCTTGCGGCAGCGGCATCAAACTTAGCCTCACTGGCCAAGAAGTCGGCAATCTCCGCGTCCGAATACCCAGAAGTACGGGCACCTGCTATGTCAAAAGCCATAACTTACCTCTTGAATGATGTGAGCGGCGGACGATTTGCGGCGGCTGGTGCGGCGGCTGGTGCGGGTGCGCCAATATCTTCAGGAGGCGTTTTCTTAAACTCCGCATAAATTTCCCGCTTACGGTTTTGGTACTCCGTGTCACGTTCTTTTTTCAACTGCGCAGCAATATCGGCATCAAACGTGGCCCGTGCTGCCCGTGGGTCTTTAGCGTATTTAGCATCAATGATTTTTTCTTCGGCTGCCAGTCGTTGCCGAATCATATTCGATGTTTTTTCGTCCAGCCCCAAAGCTCGGTTTTGCTCTCGAATAATCGCGTCGCGTTCAGCAATTTCTGCGCGATTTTCGGCATTCTTTACCCCAACCGCATAGGTCGCCCCGGATTGCATCGCTGCTTTCCGTGCCTCAGCAGCAGTTTTAGCTGCTTCCTTACCGGCACCAGACCGCGCCGTCTCCTGCGTGACTTGTGCACCTAGCCCGGTTTCGCGCAGTTTCTGAAGCTGGTCTTCAAGCGCAGCTTGTTGTTCGAAAGCCTCACGTTGCGCGGCACTCATACCGGCACCACCGGCGCCCAGTGCCATACCCAGCGTGCGCTGGCTAGACATGCCCCGCAGGAACTCGGTAAGCGGGTCTTTCTTGGGCTGCTGTGCCATGCGCTGCTGAAGCTGAGCAATGCCTTGTTGGGCCAGTTCTTGCTGTTGCTGGTACAGAGGGTCAAACCGCTTGCGGTATGCGTCTTCTGCTGCGGTAGCGCGAGCTTCCGGCGAGGCTTGAATGTCTCCCATGAAGCCTTTATTCAATGCTCCTTGCAGGGCTTGCATCTCGTTAGGCTGCGCGGGCTGTCGAGCAGCTTGGGCGGGCTGTCGTGCAGCTTGAGCGATGCCTTGAGCGGGGGCAGTTTGAGCGGGCGGTACTTGCGCAGGCGCAGCTTGAGCGGGTGGTGCGCCGGGCGGCACTTGTGCGGGCGCAGCTTGCGGAGGTGTCGGTGCGGCCTGTGCAGGAGCAGCGGGTGCGGGCGCAGCTTCAGCTGGAGTAATTCGGCCTACTGCGGTACGCATACCGCCAGAAATAAATGTCTCTGGATTAGCTTTAAACGCGGAAAACATCTGCGGATTGCTAATCAGCTCACTGCGGTTTTTTCGAATGTAATCCCGCACGGCAGTGCGGCGGTCGTATTCGCCAGACGGTAGTGTGAGCGCCCCCTGCAACGGTCCGCTTTCGTATTCAGATTCAATTTCCGCAAGTGCTTCTCGGCGTTTGCGACGTGCGGCTTCTTCTTCAGACGGAGGAGAAATGCTAAATGCCGATTTCAGACCGCGAGTAAACGCAGTATCGCCACCTTCCGCAAACGCCACGATCCCGCCCGAGGCCATCGCTTGTGCGGGCATCATGTTAGGGGCAGGGGCTTGGGCGATGCCGCCTTGCATGGCTTGCTGGAGATTCTTCTGTTGTTGCTGGGCTTGCTGCTGGCCTTCGGCACCCACACGCTGAGCGACTTCTTGCTTGGCCATGCCCATCAGTTCTTGCTCGCGCTGTTGCGCGATAGTGGGCATCTGACCTTGGCCAGCTTGCATCTGCATCTGACGAGCAGCGGCATCTTTCTCCGACTTGAGCTTCTGCAACGCGAGCAGGTCAATCAGCTGCTGGTCTTGCGCGTAGCGTTGGGCCAGTGCTTGTGGATTACCCCGGAACGCATCCATCCGGGACTGAACATCGCCTTCGATTCCGTTATTCATGAGCAGTCCTTATTTAGCCGGGGTCGCGGGGTTGCCAAACAGCTGGTTGTACAAGTCACGAATACCTGACGCCCCACCGGAGATTTCTTGAAGCAGCGACGGCTGTTGGTAGGTATTGCTTTGCGCAGCGAGCGGCAGCCCTTGCAGCAGAGACTGCTGGTACTGCACCTGCTTGTACGGGTAGTCGCGTTCTTCTTCGAACTGCGCTTTCTCGGCACCCAGCCCTTCGCCTGTAATGCCCCGCTGCATCTGACCTGCTGCCAGCTGAGCTTGCAGATTACCCAGCCCATACTGCTGGCCCATGCCCGCCAGCCCGGCTTGTTGTTGGGCAGCACCGAGTGCGCCTTGCAGACCTTGCATGCCATAGCCGGCACCGAACTGACGGCTCTGCTCGCCTGCGGCCTGTGCTGCGGCCTTGCGTTGCTGGTCGGCTTGGAAATTTTGCGCAGCCTGCTGGTACGCTTGGTTGTAGCCTTGGCCAGTAATGTTCGACAGGTTCTGCCCGAGGTTGCGGGCACCTTCCGATTCCATGATGGCCTGCCGGCTACCGCCAAACGAACCCGCTTGGGTCATGCGCCCCGCTTGCTGCACACGCTGAATCTCCGCCTGACGCCGAGCCTCGGCAATCTGGGGATCAAGCGATGCCTGCAAATACGGGTTCATGTACTGCTGCGCCGCTGCGGGTGTGAACTGGTCAGCGGAGAACGTTGTCGGCGCGTAGTTCATCGCGCCCATCTGTTGCCCCAGCTGTGCGCTGCGCTGTTCCGCTGCGCCAATCCCTGCGGGCATAGTCAGCCCAGCCAGCCCTTGAAACGCTTGCGATTGCAACGCGCTCGGGCCAGCAGTTAGTGTGCCTTGGTAGGCTTGATAGGGCGTGCTAGCCAGTGCTTGGCCTTTGCCAAGCATGTTGGTCACATAAGGGCCAACCCAGTTAGACAGGGACGATTCCATGCCAACGAGTGGTTGCGAGCCAGTCGTGCCTGTAGATGTAAGAGCAGGTGTAGTAGCCATATCTAGCTCACTTAGGAAGAAGTTTATTGGGGTTAATCTGGCGACCTTGCTTGGCCGTGCCAGTGCGCGCTTTGCGGATGCGGTCCATCATTTCATACAGCCGTTGCGCACCAGCTTCAGAGTTGCCGTTACCTAAATGGCTGACTACGTCCGCAGGCACCACGAACTCGCCGTCACTAAGTTTAGCGGGTTGCTTACCATCAATGTTCGCCGGAATCTCATCCGCCATGCCATCCGTATCTCCGCCCAAATAATACCCCTGAGCGATACCACCTTCGGCATAGCCGGGCGTAGGCCGTGCTGCATTGAGCTGAGCCAACCCTTGCGCCTGTTGCGCGGCAGCGGCTTGAGCCGCAGCGGCTTGGTCCGGGGCCACATATTGGGTGTCTGAGAAATACCGTTTGCCGCCTGCGCCGGGGCGCTGGGTCGAGGCAGCTTGCGGCACACGCTCGCGCACTGCGGAGAGCACGGGGACCTGCCCTTGATAGCCTACTTTCTCTGTCTGGCCTTTGCCTGCACCGAGCAAGCCCGCCAACCCGCCACCGATAGTGGCAAGCTTCTGCATGTCGAGCTTATCGTTCTTGTCGTACAGCAAAGCTTTAAGGGCGCTTGACGACAAGTCCGCAATACCACTACCGGCTTGTTGGAATGCTTGCCCAAAGTTCCCGGAGAGCAAATTGCTCATGAGGCTCGGAGCCGCGTCATAACTCCAGTTTGCCGCGTTGCCGTAGTATGTATCCGTGGGCAGCGTGACATTGCCCCAGTCAATGTTTGGGGCGTATGGCGAGAATGGAAGCTCCACGTCGCCGTAGTAAGGTTGCTGATCTACTTCAAACGGGTCCATGCTCATCCTCTCAAAATCTTCATCAGGTCTTCGACAGTGCCGCCTTCTGCATAAGGCGAAACGAAGGCTTTCTCTTGTTGCGGGTTGGCAAAAATACTTTTGCCTCCAATGTCATACACATACCCGATGTTAGCAGGGGTCACAGGTGCCGCAGCCTGCGGAGCCGCTTGTTGTCCGCCGAATCCGCCGAGTAATCCAAACAAGGTGCCCATGTTGGCTTGCTGTTGGGCTTGTGCCGCTTGCTGTTTAGCGGCAGTTAGCTGAGTCCCCAGTCCGGCAATCTGTCCGCCGAGCGTAGTTCCCAAATCCCCCACTTTCGTACCCAGCTCACCCACCTTAGTACCGAGCTGCGCTTGCCCTTGCTTCAATTCCGTTTGGGCTTGTGTAGTGGCAGTCTGGTAGTCCGCACCTTGCCGCATCAAAGCTACGATTCGAGCGTTCACGTCGCCAAACTGAGTCTGAGTAGCTTGCTGGTTAGCAGCAGCTTGAGCAGCAGCTTCTTTAGCAGCGGCAGCTTGCGCGGCCTGTTGCTGCCCCAGCGTCGCCTGCCCGCTCGATAGCTCCAACAACGCTTTGTTAGTGGCCTCAGATTGCGTCAGCCCTTGCCGTTGAAGCTCAGTTATCCGAGCGTTCACGTCACCAAACTGCTGTGTCGTAGACGTTCCGAGCTGGCCTAGGCCGGTCTTAACCGCGTTTACATCTACCCCAAGTTGGCCGAGCTGAGTATCGGTCGCTTTCTGATTAGCTGCGGCAGTCTGTCCGACCTTATCAATACCCGCTTGTAGCGCTGCATCTGAAGATTTGCCGGCTGCTTGAGCTGCGTCAAACTCAGCCTTGAACTGAGCTTTAACTGCGTCAAAACTCTGGCCCGTCTGAACGGCAAAATCCGCGAGCTTCTGGTCGGTAGCTGTGATCTTTGCGGTAATGTCTGCTTGCCCGGCAGCGGTTTGGTCTGCTGCTTGTTTCGCGGCAGCTGCTTGTTGGCCAACCCCTGCAATAGCGCCCTGCAAAGCTGCCTCGGATGTTGCCCCCGCAGCTCGCGCAGCCTCAAACTGCCTTTGAAACTCTCCGCGCAGGGCTGCTTCCATCTCGGCTTGGCCCGTACCTTGTTGCGCCAGAATGTCGGCAAGCCGCTGATCAAAGGTCGTGCCCAACCCACCGATCTCACCGCGCAGGGCTGCTTCCATCTCGCGTTGCGATGCGCCTTGCTCGGCCAAACGCGCCAGAATATCCGCGTCACCCGCCGTGATCTTCTGCCCGGTCGCCTGCTCCAGCGCCGCAATTGCGGCCTCTGCATCCGCCTGCTGACGGTTCAGCACATTGAGAATGTCCGGCTGCACATTTTCCGGCTTGGAATACTCAGATACCGCTTTTTGCATCGACTGCTGTCGTGCCTGCTGCTGTTCCAGCATCTCCAGAATATCCGGCATTGACGCTGGCGATTCTGCGCCCAGCATGCCGCGATCAATCCACGATTCTGTGGGAGTCTCCGTAGGCGTGAGTTCGCCGGATTTGTATGCCGATAACAAGTCCCCTTTTCGGATTTCCGAACTTGCCTGAAACTCTTGTCCCGCACGATCTACGGCTGCCTTTTCGTCGGCAGATAAACCCGCATAAGCAGCCTGCGGGTCGCCTTTGCTCATTACGTCAAAGAAGTATTTGTAGTCAGAAGGCTGTGCGCCCCCTGCTTCCGTAGGTTGCGGCAATACCACTCGATCTTGTCCAGAGGCTTGTGCAGACGGAACCAACGCACCAAGTGCTGATTCCGCTCCGCGTGCCAACACATCGCCAACGCCTTCTTGTTTGTAATCGCCCGCCAGCAAACCTCGTTGCTCAGGCGCAATGCCAGCATCGGCTAAGATTTGTTGTAATTGTTGCGCCTCGGTTTCTTGCGCGCCGAGTTGCGACAGAATATCTTGCGTAGATGTTGTGGGTGCGGGTGCACTTGCAGTAGCCCCGGGAGTTGCACCGGTTATCGCTTTTGTTCCGACGTTAATTGCGCTTGTCAGAGCCGCCGTTACCGGATCGCCCCCGCCTACTGCCGCCCTTGCCGCTCCAGATGCGGCTGCGGTCAGTGCCTTTGCAACAGTCGGGTCAAGGTCTTTCAGCGCATCTGCACTTGCTACAGTGCTACCGACCCCGGCCCCCGTTGCGGCCACCAGTGCAGCTTGCAAGGGATCGCCACCCGTAATTGCGGCTTTACCTGCGGCCAAGGCTCCTGCTTTTACCGCGTCTGCTGCGGCACCCGTTAGCCCTGTGGCACCCACTGCCGAGCTAATCGCAGGCGTAGCCATCTGACCGAGACCGCCCAAGGCACCTCCGGTCAATGCGCCCTTGAGCACATTGCCGTCATTCAGTAGCGCATTAAAGCCCCCCGATACCGCCCCAGCCGCAGGCAAAGACAGCCCAAACCCTGCCGGGCCTAAAATGGCTGAGAGCGCAATCCCCGGAGCCGCTGCGCCCACAAAGTCCAAGAAACTAAACCCGCTGTCATACGGGCGCATCCCCGCTTTTGGCACTCCCAGCCCGTACTCTGGCGAGTAGGTGACGTAAGGCAACGCCTCTGCAAACATTTCACCATTTCCGCCCACCTGGAGTTCTGGTTGGCCAGTCCCCCTATTTATTATCGGCACCGGAACAAACCCTTCTTTGCCGCCCGCACCTCCCCACCAGCCGCTAGAACTTTGCTCCGAAATCTTATGGATGTGCGCGTATGCGGTACGCCAGTCTTGCCCCATTTGATTCAACACCGATTGGGGCAACTGAGCCAATGAAGGAAAGTTATTACGAATATAGTCGGTGCTTACTTGTGCGGGCTGCGCCAACAGTTGCTTGGCTTGGCTTGCTGGGTCGTAGTAATCATAAGTGTCATACCCACCTTCTCCAGTTTCTACAACCCTAGTTTTTGTAATTGGAGTTTGTGTTGTTAGTTTTTGTAATTGCGCTTCCGTCATGCCCGGAGTTACACGTAATGTAGGAGGCTCAACCGGGGGCAGAAGAGATCGTCCGGTATATTGATACCTTCCACCTTCTCCGCCCTCTACCCACTCGTACCCCATTGCTCGATATGCGGCTGCTTGTCTTTCCGCACTGCCATCATCATATTCCGACATATCTACCTCACTGAGTCAGGTCGTAAAACGACAACGAGCCTACGGCATCGCCCGTCGTGGCACCGGATACTGTTCGGATGCCGACTGTATAAATGTCGCTCACTCCCGCTAACGACACGCCCAACTGCAAGTCAAAGTTGTACCCGGTGGGCGCTACCAGAATCCCCGCTCCGCCACTACCGCTGGTCGTTACGTAGTCCGTTTGCACGATGGTGCCTCCTGTCATGGCCGTGGCACTTACGTCAGCCTCCACGTTGGCATCCGAACTGACTGCGGCATAGCTTGCGCCGGTAAGCGTCGCGTTTTTAAACAACGCAACTTCGTAGTTCTGGTTGGTCGTCGGCAACACCTGTACTCGGTTCGGCAACACAACAGCGCCAAGCGCCGTGGACGCAAGCCGGATAGAGACCAGCGGCAGGAATGTTGTGCTGATTGTGCCCAATGCTGTGGTGCGTCGCGCCACATGGTCAATTGATGTTGCCTCGTAGCCGCCCTCGCTGATAACCGTCGAGCAGACCTGTTTCATCGACGACGCCGAGCCGGTCGCTCCCGTATTGGTGATTTCATATCGCACCGGCAGGATGGCCGTCTGCATATACACAGCAGTCTGTGTATTGTCGTTGTGGAAGATGTGACATATCTGCGGCCTGCCATCTACATAAAATCCACAGCGAACATCCCCTGTACCCAGCCACTCAAAGTCCATGTACAGAATCTGGTTCTTGGTCAGGTCTAGCACGCGCCCGCTTGGGCCTGTGCCGTCCATTTTATCCACGTTCCAGTCGGCTTGATTGACTGTGCGAACGTCGCTTGGCGTGCCCGGTGTCGGCAAAGAGTTTGACCGAAGGACGAACGAGACTGTAGTGCCGTTCTGCTGGAGGAACGCGCCGTTCGCTGTATTGAAGTAGCCTACCCTCTGGCGCAAGTTTGTCTTCGGCGCCGCCATGACAAAGGTGCCAAGGAACGTCAGGCCCTTGCCGGGTTGATACGGAAACACGCGATAAGTCTGGCGGATTACTTCGCTGCCTGAGCTGGTGGTTGTATTCAACGACACCGAGCTTTCATTGCTCAGATAGGTTGCTGTGCCCCCCGTGGCTGTCGACGTGTCAAACTGATTGTCTATAGCGTATCTGTTTTGGCTATCAAACAAAGTGAAGGGGTTGCTCACCCGCAGCCGACCAAACGCATCGACGCCTTCGTCGCCAAAATAAACTTCGTATGGGCCTTGGTTTGCCACGAGTCTCCCCACTACATGATTGAGCTGGTTAAAGTACAGACGCAGCACGTTATTAAGCTGGTCAACGTATTGCCTGTCGTACTGCACCGGGCCTAATGGCAGGCTGGGCACAGCGGGCATGCGAGCTTCAACAAGTGCCATTAACCTCGCCTCCCATCAGGACGAATATCTATCCGTGGAGAGCCAAGCTGCCACTGCACGCCTAGCCCGGTGCTTTCCATCTTGATCGACATCTGACGGCCTCGAACGCGGGTATACACCTGCCCGGTAAACTCTTCAATTGGCACCGTAGCGATTCGCGTAACTACTGCCGAGTTGCTGCCGCCCACCGAGGCAGGGCTGTTATACCCAGAACCGGAGTTAGCCATTGGCAGCAAATACATGGTCGCGTTGGGGCTGGCCGCTGTAGAGCCTCGGAAGGTCACATCCGGCAACATTCGATAGATAAACGAGAAGTTATGCCCGTCGTCGATGTCAAATTCCGCAGAGGTAATGTAGGACTCAATCGCTACCAACGTGCCTGTCGAATTGTCGTCTACGCCTACTTCGTGATTGACGAGGTTGTTCAGATACGTGGCTCCTACAGGGTGTGATCGCAATCCGCTATCGATCCATGCGGTGCGTGCTATGGTGCCGTAGTACCAAATATCTTCGCCGTAGTTGTACACAACGTACCTGTCATTGGTCGTCGAGTTTTCGCTGCAATAAAACCACCAGACTTCATTAAAGCCTTCGTTAGTGCCGGCCACTACCTGTGCGCGTTGCAGGGAGTTAAAGTCATCAAAAATGTACTGGCGCAAATCACAACGAAGCGTCTCAACGCGACCGTCGTATTTGTAGAATTTGTCGATGCCCATCCAAAACACCACCCCGCTCGCCAACGCCGTAGCGTTTGGCCCTGCGATGGAAAGGTTGTCGCCCATGAGCTGCGATCCCCACACATCCGGAGCGCCAAGGTATTGCAGCGCGTACAGCGCCGAATCCGTCCATACGATAACTTCCTGCCGGGATTGCAAGCAGGAGATGATCTCCGAGCCGTGAGACAGCCGCACGCTGCCTGCCTGATTGGTCACTGCCGGGGTCCAATTCACCGCACTTTCTTGATCCGACCAACGCACCAACATCGGGTCGAATGCAGCGGACAGATAATCAGTCGTGCCGAAGGCGAATACAAACCGGCTAATGTCCGATACGAAGATGAAGTTGGCAATGGTTGGCACACTGGAGGCGCCGGCCAGAGACGACAAAGCCACACCCCGAGAGGTCAGTCCGCTCGACGCATCCCAATAATAGATACCGCCGCCGCGTGGATTAAAGATCAGGTCTTCGCCAAAGTTATTCTGGCTCCACAGGCGCATACTATCCGTTGCAGACGTAAGGCCCCACGACCCACTACCCCAAGAGCCTGCGCCCCAGCCTGTCAACGGCACGGAGAACGCTGGGCCTGAATCAATCTGGTAGGCTGCGGAAACAGCGGCTCCGCCACCCGGCGAGCCAGTTACGTCTGCTGCGATTGCTGTGGCCGCAACCGTAATTGTGTAGCTATTTACCCCCAGAACCGTGACTTGATACTCTTGGTTCAAGACAGCCGCAGTAATATTGCCACCCAGCCC
This sequence comes from Verrucomicrobiaceae bacterium, assembly GCA_003820635.1. The sequence goes on from RPOS01000051.1 coordinate 13,221, forward strand.
GGCAGCCCCGCTGAACGTCACAAAGTCGCCCGTAGCGCTTCCGTGCGCTGTATGTGCCACCGTAATAACTGACGAGCCCAACGTAGCCGTGAAGGGGTTGGTCAGCGTAGCCGTTAGCCGCAGAGGCGTGATGTCGTTGTAGTTACCGCCAGACTCGATGTAGAACTTGAGGTTAGTGCCCACACCCATCAGATTCAGGCTGGCCAGCGTAATCCAGTTCCACAAGCTGCGGCACACGCCCAAAAACGTACTGGCTGAGATACGCACCCACCCGCCTATCTTTTCGGGCGTGCCTTGGCGAAACCGTACTTTATCACCGTCATACCAACCGCCTTCAGTGGTGTATCGCGTGGTTTCTTTATTCAATCCCGGCTTCAAAACCAATTTCTTTAGCGGCACAATGCCTCCTTATGCGGTCATGGTCGCAGCGTCTTGTTTGACCTCAGCCACGCGCCGTCCCCAGCCTTTGCCGAAGGTGTTCCATGTGGGTAGGTCTTGCAAGAAGGCGAGGCGAACGGCGTTATAGCCAACGACGAGCAGTTGTGGGTCGGCGGCTTTAGCAGCGGCGAGTGTTTTGGGGCCGAGGGCGCCGTCTTGGGTTGTGCCCAGCGATTGCTGAAGCCATTTGATCGCACGACCCGCGCCGCTATTCACTGCGGCATCAAACACGCAGTAATCCACGCCGGCAGGCAGATCGTCGCCGCAGACTTTATCCCAGTATTTGCGTTTATAGAGCGGCTTGACCATCTCCGGGGTAAGCCCGCGCATGGTCTTCTCATCGACAGTATGGCCGACCCACTCTTCCCAGACGCGCTTAGTCACGCCGAGATTGGTCATGCCGCCCGGGTCAGACGGGTGATTTACATAACCGCCCTCATGCCGGATGAGTTTGGCAAACGCTGTGTCGAAGTTTTCTTTCACTTGTCAGTCCGTGATCGTAGAAGTTTAGTCCCACTGGCACGGCTGACTGCACGACGGTGAGCAGGCCGGACCGCTCACCGCCATTGTACTGCTTACTCCGCTGCGGGTTCTTCCGCAGGCTGCACTTGAGGCTGAGCTTGCTCTTTAATCTTCTCGATTACAGCAGCAACAGCTTCGTAGGGCAACTTGGACAGGCCCACCAAAACGATTTGGGTTTCTTCAATAGACAGTTCGAGCTTAATCATGTGTTACTCCAAGGAGGTGGAAGGGACGCATCAACCGGGTTTTGCTGCAAAGCAATTTGATCGGCAATGCCTTGCTCATATTGGGCCACTTGCTCGGTTCCCAAGGCATCCACCACCCAGCCTTGCACCGTCTCTTCGGTAAGCTGATCGTAAGGTGTGAAGGCTGCGGGCGACGGAGCCGGTACGCCTACAGAGCCGTACACATTGGCCGAGTAAGTACCGTCAGTGCCGATCAAGCGCCAATTCACGTTATACACCACATTGGTCAAGCCATCCTCAGACAGCTTCACATCCAGCGGATTGAACACCCATGTATAAGTCACAGCCATTTTATGCGCCCTTCTTCTTGTCGTAAATCGACCAGCCCACACCGGCCAGCGCCGACGCGCCGCCGATGATGGCTTCAGCCGCGCCGCCATCCACACCATATTTAACCGCAAACCCCCCGGCAATCGCCGTGAGGATGTGTCGCACCAATGCTTGAATAAGTACAGGATTCATTTTGATCTCCTTAAGCGCCTGCCATTGTGATCCAGTTTGTACCATCCGACACCAGCGTTACCCACTTGCCTGCTGTTGCCGCCAAAATTGCCGTACCCGCTGCCCCGCCAATCAAGGGTACTACGTTGCTGGAAGCTGACACCACCGTGAATGCGGCGATGGTTTTAAGCATCACCTCACGCCCAGTCCAGCTAGATGCCGCTGGCAGTGTCACTGTAATCGTCGCCGTGCCATTACAGATCAGCCAGTTTTCTGCGTCGCCAAGGGTGAAGTTACCGGTCTTGGTCACGGGTGCATTGCGGCCGAAGGAACCGTTCACTTGCAGCTTATTAACCGGCGTAGTCGTGCCAATCCCCACGTTGCCACTTGACAAGGCAGTAATACGCTCAAGGGAGTTTGAAAACACCGAAAATGAGGACGCCGTAAAAGTGCCAATATAGTTGGCACCAATAACGGTACGGTGCGACAAATCCGAGCGGTAAAGCGAAATGGCTGAAGTTGCGTCGTTCGTTCCAAGCAATTCAATTCGGGAGTTGCCTTGCGGGGTAGTGCCGCCGATTAGCAAATTGCCCGTAGAGTTGATGCGCATCCGCTCTGCCGGAGCGTTATCTACAGTACCGGTTGACCCAGCGGTCGCTGTCAGGAATGTAATGATCGACGTGCCTGTGCCGGTGGCTGTGCCCGAGCTCAACAGCAACGTACCGCCGGTCTTATCGGTTGCCCCACTTGTTGCACCACCTGACTGCAATGTCAGGTTGTTACCTGCTGTATTAGCTGTAGTGTGCCGCTCCATCCAGATCGTGCGGGCAGCATTGCCTCCAAGGGACAAGAGGTTAGTTGGAGTAGTGGTGCCAATCCCAAGATTCCCAGACGCATCCAGCGTCATTGCTGAGGTAAAGGTGATCGTTGCGCCTGCGGTGCCGGAGGGGGCTGTTGCCCAGACATGTTTTCCGGATGTTTGCGTATAGGAAGTTGCAAAACCAGTATTTATATACGCGTCTACGTTTGAGGTATTTTGAAAACTATTGCTTGTAAGTACCGTCCAATAAGTTCCCGAAGAGTCTTGAGAAAATAAAGCGCCGCCAACGCCAATCTGCAATGCTTTTGTTCCAGCTGCCGTTCTCCAAGCACTGGGCGTTATCCCTAATCCTAAGTTGCCTGCGCTGTCGATGCGCATGCGTTCCGTATCGCCGCCTGTCGAAAACCGAATGACCCCCGCAGCATTCCGGGCACCAATCGACAAGCCTCCCGTACTTGCCGCCGACGTAAGTAAAGCAGCGGAACTTGCAAGGCGTACACCAGTAGGCGTAAATCCACTTCCGTAAGCAGCTAGAATTGCATTACCGGAATCAGAACCGGCTTGTACAGATGAGGAGGCGGCTGCCCCCGTATCCAGATTTACGACGCTTATACTAGTGTCCGCGTTTTGCGTTTTAGACGCTTGTACAAGAGTTGTGGGCGCATTCGTTCCAATCCCCACGTTGCCAGAAGCATCAACACGCATCCGTTCGGTTGAGTTTGTACCAAAGACTAAAGCTGCACTGACATAGTTTTGAATGAAAGCAATGTTGTCTGATGCGGTTCCATACCCCTGCCCGATCATAAAACGATTGTTTGTTGCAGCGTTATTGTAGAACGCCAATACTGCTGAAGCCGCTGCGCCGCCTTGAATTACGGCTGGATTGCTGCCGGTTACTCCTGCCACCAGCAATTTAGAGCTATTAATTGCGGCTGTTGCACCTATCAGCACTTCGCCTGCGCTGGTGATGCGCATGCGCTCGGCATACGCAGTTGCTCCAGTGCGTTGACCCCACACAAAGATTGGGGAATTTCCAGTGGCCGTGGATACCGCGCCAAAGTAAGCATTTTGTAAATCGCCAGCTGCACTTCTGGAGGAAAAATTAACCCCGCGAAAGACATCTGCGGCTTGCGCCAAGTTAACAATCGAGGTCAGTGATCCAATTGGGACTGCGTCTATTGCAGATGTAGAGGTGTATGTATTAGCTAAAGTTTGCTGTACCTGCAAAAGTGTACCGGGTGCGTTTGTGCCAATACCGACGTTGCCTGCGCTGTCGACTGTCAGGCGTGCATTGCCATTAGTGGTCAACTGCAAAGCGGTCGCGTTATTTGTCCCCACCAAAGAGGAATAGGCAAGCCCGCTGACAATCGCACTGCCTGCACTATTGTTCACCCCACCAACATACGCCCCGCCCGTATTGGTGATGCTGATATAGCTGGCGCCAGTTGTCTGGCCATTGATAAGCAGAGGGATAGCTGTGGCAGTACCGATTGTCAGCGGGGAGCCGGGAGTAACTGTGCCAATCCCCACGTTGCCTGCAAAGTAGTTAGCCGCGGTGCCATCAATATAAAGGTTCCACTTATTCGCGCCAGCGGCGACGACTGAAACGAGGCCGTAGTTGTTGGTGCCTGCAACCTTTTCGTCAATGTAAATACCGTAATTGTTGGTAATGGTAGAGCCTGCGCCACGAAGCGCATCCCGAACCCATAAGCCTGCCGCGTAAGCGGTTGTAAATGCCGCCGCTGCGGTGCCTGCCTGCACTCGCGCAGCTTCCACGCCTGCTGTTGCGGCAGACGTAGCTGTTAGCGATAGCACAGACCCGAATTGGGATGTTCCCGTCAGACCGCTGGGGATAACTCGCAGACCTTGAGAAGCTGTTGGTGTGCCCCCCACTGACATATACCCATTCACCGTGACGGTGTCGGTAGTGGCGTTCCCGAGAATGACGTTGCCGGTAAAGTTAACGTTGCCAGAGGCATCAAACCCGCCGTAGGTTGTTCCGTTGACATTAAATGTAATGCTGCTTACTGCGGCATCAACCGACCCGATAAAGAGCGTATCACTGGCGTTAATGCCCAGCATCCTTGTCGTCGTGCCCGCTGCGATCTTGCCGCGAACGTATTGAGCATTGTCGATTTGAAGATCGCCAGCCCCGATAGTCAGCTTGTTGGTGGGGCTAGTAGTGCCAATCCCCATATTTCCATTATTTAAGATTCGAGCAGCTTCTGTCGCACCGTTGTTGCCCACTTGGAAAATAATGTCTGCGCCGGTGGTGCCTACACTTGAGGTGGAGCGCAGCGTTAGTGTGCTGGTCGTGGTTGTGCCGCCAATATGCAGCGGAAAGGTGGCGGATGTCGTGAAGGTTGGCGTGGCGAGGGTAGGACTGGTGCCGAACACCAGTGCGCCTGTGCCAGTTTCGTCTGTCACGGCAGTTGCAAGGTTTGCGCTGGAAGGCGTAGCAAGGAAGGTGGCTATCCCGGCGCCAAGGCCAGACACGCCCGTGCTGATTGGCAAGCCGGTGCAGTTCGTCAGCGTGCCCGATTGCGGGGTGCCCAAAATGGGCGTTACCAACGTGGGTGACGTAGCTCGCACCACACTGCCTGTGCCAGTGTTCAATGTCCATGTCGGCGCTGTGCCTGTGGATGTCAGCACGTAGTTCGCTGCGCCGATGGCGAGGAAGGTCGTGGTATTAGCCGCCGACTGATACGGTACTGAGCCTGCTGCGCCACCGGACAAGTTAGTCGCTACTGCGGGGGCCACTTCCACGAAGTCTGTGCCATTCCACACAACCACGGCGGTCTTGCCGTTGGCCACGGTCACGCCTGTGGTGGGGCCGACACCTCGAATCACTACGCCGAAGCCGCCGGTGGTGCTGTTGATAACCACATAGAGCTTAGACTGTGCGGGGGCAGTGATATTGCGCAAGACGGTACGAGCGCCGCTGCACAACAGGATCGCTTGGCGGGCTTGGTTAGACGCACCCGTGGTGGTTGTCAGGGTGACATCGGCGTCAGTGCTGAGTGTGGTCGTGCCAGAGACAGCCGAGTCCAGCAGCGAAGTGATGGAGTTGTTGACTGTGTCGCCCCATGTGCCGGCAAGCTCACCCGTTACCGGAAGCGCCAGACCAAGAAGCGATGTATATGCAGTTGCCATGTTTTGTCCTTACGCAGCTACTTGCTGCCAATTTGGAGATTGAGTATCCGGCACCGCCGTCCACGTCGGTGTTTGTGCGTCATTAACCGGCGTCCATCCCGGAACTTGCGTGTCGTCTATCGCACCCCAACCGGGGGTCTGAGCATCTGAAACATTATTCCATCCCGGCGTTTGCGTGTCATTGATTACCGCCCATGCAGACACGGGTGCGGGCACAACTGCCCAGCCACCATCTGGTGCTGCTGGGATGCTAGTCCATACCGGCAATTGAGTGTCATCAATACTCGCCCACGTTGGGATTTGCCCGTCCGGGATAACCACCCAAGCGCCGCTCGGTGTTGTAATGCCTGTCCAATTGGGAGTCTGGCTGTCATCAATAATGCCCCAGACATTGACGTCTCCAATGACACAGACTGCACGCACGCCTGTTGGATAGACTTCTACATCGCTTGTAGCCGTGACTGTGCCGATTGCGCCAGTAGCTGATACGCCTGTGGGGTAGACCTCTGCGGTGCCAGTGATCGTAACTGCACCCACTGCGCCAGTGGCAGATACGCCCGTGGGATCAGCATTAGCGCCAGCCGTTACTGATACGGTGCCAACCGCACCTGTGGCCGATACGCCTGTCACTGACACCACAACATCGGTCACAACCGTGACTGTGCCGATTGCGCCCGTGGCAACTA
>RPOS01000052.1 GCA_003820635.1 Verrucomicrobiaceae bacterium
AGTTGTCCTTTGCCTGCTCGATCACGCCCTCGCAGACCATGCCCACGCCCTCGTGGCTGTAGAAGCACATGAGTTCGTAAACCAGCTGGCTTTTCGGAATGCCGCCCTGGATCCGGGCCGGCAGTGTTTCGGCCATCGCCTGCAGCTCGGAAAGCGGCTTGAGACGGAACTGGTTGATATCGATGGAAACCGGCACGGACACGGGCGCCGCGGCGGTGGCGGCTTGCGATTCGGCGGTTTCGGATTCGGTGGAAAGACTCATGAGAAATGCTTGGGCGAAACGACGGACTTGGGAACGGATGACGGACTGCGGGCCTTCATTCCAGAAAACCACATCCGCAAGGGACATTTTTTCCTGAACCGGGAGCTGGGCGGCGAGAATGGACTCGATGAGCGAATCCTCGAACGCGCCGCGGCCCTTGAGCCGCTGGATCTGGGTGGCGCGGGAGGAGGCGACGACCAGCACTTGGTCCTGGCCGAAATCGAAGCCCTTTTCAAAGAACAGCGGAACGTCCGCGACGAACAGCTCCGCACCCCGTGTAGCAGCCTCCTGTAGAGAGGCAAGACATTCCTGCTTCACGCGCGGGTGCAGGATCGCCTCCAGCCGCAGCCGCGCCGCCTCATCGGCAAACACCCGGCCGCGCAGGAAATGACGGTCGATGCGCCCTTGGGCGTCCAGCGCCTGACCGCCGAAGGTCTCCGCGATGATGACCGTCACCTCCGCGTCTCCCTCCAGCATCCGGTGCACCGCCGCATCGCAATCATAAATCACGATGGATGGCAGGAACTCGCGCAGAAAACGGCAAACCGTCGATTTCCCCGAGGCGATTCCGCCAGTCAACGCCATAACATGCATGGGCAAAGAATCAGGAACCGCGGGCGCGGATGCAAGAAACAAGATTGGGCGCGGTGGCCTTACGGCAAATGAGTGACGCCCATCAGGAAGCGGTCGCACTCACGGGCGGCTCCGCGGCCTTCGTTGATGGCCCAGACGACCAGCGACTGGCCACGGCGCATGTCCCCGGCGGCGAAAACGCCTGGAACGCTGGTGGTGAACTTGCCGTGCTCGGCCTTGACGTTGGAGCGGGCGTCGGTTTCAAGCGCGAACTGCTTCACGATTTCCTGCTCGGGGCCGAGGAAACCCATCGCCAGCAGCACGAGCTGCGCGGGAATGGTGCGGGCGGTGCCGGCTTTTTCCCTGGGCATGTAGCGGCCGTTTTCATGAACCCACTCGATGTCGCAGATTTCGAGATCCGTGAGATTGCCGGCGTCATCCTTGAGGAAACGCTTCGTCTGGATGAGATACTGGCGAGGGTCCTGGCCCTGGACGGCGGCGGCTTCTTCCTGGCCGTAGTCCATCTTGTAAACCTTGGGCCACTCGGGCCACGGGTTGTCGGCCGCACGTTCCATCGGCGGCTTGGGCATGATTTCAAGCTGCACCACGCTCTTGCAACCGTGGCGCAGGCTGGTGCCCACGCAGTCGGTGCCGGTGTCGCCACCGCCGATGACGACGACATCCTTGCCCTTGGCGTTGAGCGCCGGGATGGAGCCGTCGAAATGGTGGTCGAGCTGATAGCGGGTGTTGTCTGTTAGAAACTCCATGGCGAGGTGCACGCCCTTGGCATCACGGCCTTCGATGGGGAGGTCCCGGCCGTGAGTGGCACCGCAGCAGAGCACCACGGCATCGAACTCGCCGCGCAGGCGGGCGGCGGTCCAAGTGCCGTCCTTGCCAATGTGGACACCGGTTTTGAAAATGATGCCTTCCTCGGCGAGCAGGTTCACGCGGCGCTGCACGACTTCCTCCTTGTCGAGTTTCATGTTAGGGATGCCATACATCAGCAGTCCGCCGATGCGGTCCTCGCGCTCGAAGACGGTCACTTCATGGCCGGCCTGGTTGAGTTGGTCCGCGCAGGAAAGCCCGGCCGGGCCGGAGCCGACGACGGCGACTTTCCTGCCGGTGCGTTTTTCCGGGATGCGGGGGGTGACCCAGCCTTCCTCCCAGGCCTTGTCGATGATGGCGCACTCGTTGTTCTTGATGGTGACGGGTGGCTGGATCACGCCGAGCACGCAGGAACCCTCGCACGGAGCGGGGCAGACGCGGCCGGTGAACTCGGGGAAATTATTGGTCTTGTGCAGGCGCTCGAGCGCCTCCTTCCAGCGGCCGCGGAAGATCAGGTCGTTCCACTCCGGGATCAGGTTGTTGATCGGGCAGCCGCTGGCCATGCCGGAAACGATGTGGCCGGTGTGGCAGAACGGCGTGCCGCAATCCATGCAGCGCGCGCCCTGGGCCTGGCGTTCCTTGTCATCGCCGTGGATCTTGAATTCACGCCAGTGCTTGAGGCGTTCGAGCGGGGCGGTTTCGGCGTCGGTCTTGCGCGCGATTTCCTTGAATCCGGTTGGTTTGCCCATTGTAGTGTCGGTTATCAGTTAAAAGTTATTGGTTAGAAAGGAGACGCAAGACGCAAGACTGCAAGATTCAAGAAAAGAGGCGCGGTTGCGTGGGTCATGGACTCTTCTCTTGTGTCTTGTGTCTTGAAGTCTTGGGTCTTTGTCAATTTCCGCCGACGCGGGAGAGGTCCTTGAGGTTTTCTTCGAAAGCGGCCATGGCTGCTTCGTCTCCGGTGAGGCCCTGCTCCTCGACCTTGCGGAAGCATTCGAGCATGCGCTCGTAGTCGCGCGGGAAGACCTTGAAGAACTTGGGCAGCTCGGCGTTCCAGTTTTCCAACAGGAATTTCCCGCGGGCGGAACCGGTGAGTTCGACGTGTTTCTCGATCTCGGCCTTGACCTTGGCGATGTCCGCATCACCGCACTCGATGAGGCGGTAGAGGTTGACCATCTCCTTGTTGAGGCGTTTCTCGAACAGGCCGTCGATGTCATAGACATACGCAATGCCGCCGGACATGCCCGCCGCAAAGTTGCGGCCGGTCTCGCCGAGCACGATCACCTGTCCGCCGGTCATGTATTCGCAGCCGTGATCGCCCACGCCTTCGACGACGGTTTTGACGCCGGAGTTCCGCACGCAGAAACGCTCGCCGGCGATCCCGTTGATGTAGGCGGTGCCGGTGGTGGCTCCGTAGAATGCGACGTTGCCGATGAGGATGTTCTCCTCCGCCTTGAAGGACGAACCACGCGGCGGATAGATGATGATTTTCGCGCCGGAGAGTCCCTTGCCGACGTAGTCGTTGGCGTCGCCCTCCAGCTCGAAGGTCATGCCGGACGGGCAGAAGGCTGCGAGCGACTGGCCGGCGCTGCCGTTGAATTTGAGGTGGATGGTGTCGTCCGGCAGGCCCTTGCCGCCGTGCTTGCGGGTGAGCTCGCTACCGGTGATGGTGCCGACCACGCGGTTGATGTTGGTAATCGGCAGCTCGGCGCGGACTTTCTCACCGCGCTCGATGGCGGGCTTGCAGAGCGCGAGCAGGTGGGTGTTGTCGAGCGCGGCGGCGAGGCCGTGGTCCTGTTGCTTCTGGCAGTAGGTGCCCACGTTGTCGTCCACATCCGGCTTGTGGAAGATGGTGGTGAGGTCCACGCCGCTGGCCTTCCAGTGGTTGGCGGCCTCGTTGGTATCGAGGTATTCGACGTGGCCGACCATCTCGTTGATGGTGCGGAAGCCGAGCTCGGCCATGATTTCGCGCATTTCCATGGCGATAAAGGTCATGAAGTTGACCACGTGCTCCGGCTTGCCGGCGAAGTTCTTGCGCAGCTCCGGATCCTGGGTGGCCACGCCGACCGGGCAGGTGTTCTTCTGGCAGACGCGCATCATCAGGCAGCCCACGGAAACGAGCGGCGCGGTGGCGAAACCGAACTCCTCGGCACCGAGCAGCGCGGCGATGGCCACGTCGCGGCCGGTCTTGAGCTGACCGTCGGTTTCAAGCACCACCCGGCTGCGCAGATCGTTGAGCAGCAGGATCTGGTTGGTTTCCGCAAGGCCGAGCTCCCATGGCGCGCCGGCATTGAAGATGGACGAAGAGGGTGAGGCACCCGTGCCACCGTCGTGACCGGCGATGAGGATGACATCCGCGTGGGCTTTTGCCACACCGGCGGCGATGGTGCCGACGCCGACTTCCGCCACCAGCTTCACGTTGATGCGGGCGCGCGGGTTGGAGTTCTTGAGGTCATGGATCAACTCCGCGAGGTCCTCGATCGAGTAGATATCATGGTGCGGGGGAGGGGAAACAAGGCCCACGCCTGGAGTGGAGTGGCGGACTTTGGCGACCCATGGATAGACCTTGGAACCGGGGAGCTCGCCGCCTTCGCCGGGCTTGGCTCCCTGTGAGATCTTGATCTGGATTTCGTCGGCATTGACGAGGTATTCGCTGGTTACGCCGAAACGGCCGGAGGCCACCTGCTTGATGGCGGAGCGCTTGCTGTCGCCATTGGGCAGCGGCTTGAAGCGCTCGGGATCCTCGCCGCCCTCGCCGGTGTTCGACTTGCCGCCGATGCGGTTCATGGCGATGGCGAGCGTTTCGTGGGCCTCCTGCGAGATTGAGCCGTAGGACATGGCACCGGTCTTGAAGCGCTTCATGATCGTCTCGATGGGTTCCACCTCATCGATGGGCACCGGCTGGCGCTTGTTCTTGAACTTCATCAAGCCGCGCAGGGTGGAGAGGTTTTCGCTCTGGTCGTTGACCTTCCTCGCATACTGCCTGAAGACATCATAACTGCCGGTGCGCACCGCCTTCTGGAGCAGGTGGATGGTTTCCGGGTTGAAGAGGTGGAACTCGCCATCCTTGCGCCATTGATAGACGCCGCCGGAATCGAGCGCCTGTTCCTCGGCCTCGATGTGGCGGTCCGGGAAGGCGGCGCGGTGGCGGATGAGCGCCTCCTCGGCGATCTGGTCGATGCCCGAGCCCTTGCAGCGGCTGGAGGTGCCGGCGAAGTATTTGTTCACCACGCTGAGCTTGAGGCCGATGGTCTCGAAAATCTGCGCGCCGCGATAGGAGGCGACGGTGGAAATGCCCATCTTGGCCATGGTTTTCACCACGCCTTTGATCGAGCCCTTGAGGTAGTTGTAAACCGCCTTGTCGAAGTCGATGTCGATCATGTTCTCCTCGATCATCCGGTGGATGGAATCGAAGGCCATGTAGGGGTTGATGGCGTCCGCTCCGTAGCCGATGAGGGTGGAGAAATGGTGGACCTCGCGGGCCTCTCCGGTTTCCAGAATGATGGAAACCCTGGTCCGGGTGCCGGCGCGCACCAGGTGATGGTGCAGGCCTCCCATCACCAGCAGGGTGGGCATCGCGGCGTTGGCTGCGTCGAGGTTGCGGTCGGAAACGATCAGGATGTTGGCACCGTCCTCGATGGCCCAGTCGGCGGCGGCGCAGAGGCGGTCGAAGGCTTTTTCAAGGCCCTTGCCGCCTTGGTCGGCGGGGAAGATGGCATCGAGCGTGGCTGACTTGAAGCCATTCAGGCTGATCTCGCGCAGCTGGGCGAGCTGCTTGTTATCGATGAGCGGGTGGTCCAGCCGGATCATGCGGCAGCTGTGCGGGCCGGGATCGAGCAGGTTGCCCTCGGAGCCGATGAAGGTCTCGGTGGCGGTGACGAGTTCCTCGCGGATGCAGTCGAGCGCCGGGTTGGTGACCTGGGCGAAGATCTGCTTGAAATACTGATAGAGGTGCTTCGGTTTTTCCGAAAGCACGGCCAGCGGCGTGTCGTTGCCCATCGAGGCGATCGGCTGGACGCCGGTGGTCGCGGTGGGCCCGAGCAGCATGCGCAGGTCCTCGTAGGTATAGCCGAAGGCGAGCTGGCGCTCGAGCACGCGTTCCGCTTCGACGGATTTCGGGTTCTTGGGAGCGGGCAGGTCCTTGAGGAAGACGCGGTTTTCATCCAGCCACTTCTTGTAGGGCTTGGCGGTGTAAACACGCTTCTTGATCTCCTCGTCCGGCACGATGCGGCCTTCCTTCATGTCCACCAGGAACATGCGGCCCGGGCGCAGGCGGCCTTTTTCCACCACGGTGAGCGGATCAAGATCCGGGATGACGCCGACCTCGGAGGCCATGATGACCAGATCGTCCTTGGTGACGTAGTAGCGGCTGGGGCGCAGGCCGTTGCGGTCGAGCACGGCGCCGATCTGGGTGCCGTCGGAGAACGTGATGGAGGCCGGGCCATCCCAAGGTTCCATCATGCAGGCGTGGAATTCGTAAAACGCCTTTTTGTCCTCGTTCATGAACGTGTGGCGCTCCCAGGGCTCCGGGATCATCATCATCATGGCGTGCACCAGATCATAGCCACCGTAGTGCATGAACTCGAGGGCGTTGTCGAAACGTGCCGAGTCCGAGCCGTCCTCGTTGATGACCGGGAAGACCTTGGTGATGTCATCGCCGAACTTGTCGCTGCGGCAGAGCCCCTCGCGGGCGCGCATGAAGTTGGAGTTGCCCATCACCGTATTGATCTCGCCGTTGTGGGCGATGAAACGGTTCGGATGCGCGCGCGACCAGCTCGGGAAGGTGTTGGTGGAGAAACGGGTGTGCATCAGCGCCAGCGCGGATTCGAAATCCGGGTCGTGCAGGTCCGGGAAATACTCCGCCAGCTGGCAGGGGGTGAGCATGCCCTTGTAAACCATCGTGCGGGCGGAGAGATTGGTCACGTAGTGGTAATCCGCGCCGGGGAAGCGGTTGGCCTTGTTGCCGTGGACGTCCGCATACTTGTTAGGAACCTCGTTGTCGCGGATCCATGCTCCCACCCGCTTGCGGATGATGAAGAGCTTGCGCTCGAACTCCATCGGATCGGTGATGGCCGGATTCTTCTGGATGAACACCTGCTTGATGCACGGCTCGTAGCGGCCCGAGGTCTTGCCGAGGATTTCGCTTTTCACCGGCACGGTGCGCCAGCCGATGAACTGCTGGCCTTCCTCGCGGATGACGATTTCAAACACCTGCATCGCCGCCTCGCGCTCGCTGGGCTCCTGCGGCATGAACACCAGTCCCGAGGCGTATTCACCCTCCGGCGGCAGATCGATGCCCTTCCTGGCCATTTCCTTGCGCAGGAACTTGTCCGGCATTTGGACGAAAATGCCCGCGCCGTCTCCAGTGGCGGGGTCCGATCCGCTGGCTCCGCGGTGGTCCATCTGCGCGTTCATCGTGAGGGTTTTCACGATGATGTCGTGGGACCGTTTCCCCTTCAGGTGGGCGATGAAGCCGACGCCGCACGCGTCTTTCTCGTGCGACGGATGCCAAAGTCCCTGGGGTTGCGGCCAGCCAAGCGGAGAAGTCTGCGAAACGGACATGGAGTTGCGGTAGGTGGATGGATTGGGATGTTGTGAGTGGGGAACCCGTAAGTTCGCGAAATCAAAGCAGAAAACATGCCGGAAATTTCCTTGAATCAGGCTGACGCGGGGATCTCTGCGGGCGAGCGGGCGGGGAATCTGGTAATCCAAGCGGGCTCTGTCAAGAGCGGGGGACGGCAGGGAATGCGGAGTTTTGAGGAATGTTCGCCTAGCCTCGCACCGAGAGTGCCAGCAGAATCCTGCCCGTTTCCGGATCAGGCGTGAATGAAACCTTACGCCAAGCCCGGATTTTCAAGTATCACTCCACCATTCCAACCCACCTAGTCCAATCCATGAATGTTTCAGACTACCTCTCCTCTGTGCTCGACCAAGTCAGCCGCCGCAATCCCGGTGAACCGGAATTCCACCAAGCCGTTCACGAAATCCTCGAGTCCCTCGGGCCGGTGCTGAGCCGCAGGCCGGAATTCGTGGAAGCGGGCATTCTGGAGCGCGTCGTCGAGCCGGAGCGCCAGATCGTCTTCCGCGTGCCGTGGGTGGACGACAAGGGCAAGGTGCAGGTGAACCGGGGCTTCCGCATCCAGTTCAACAGCGCCATCGGGCCCTACAAGGGCGGGCTGCGGTTCCATCCCAGCGTCAACGCGGGCATTCTCAAGTTCCTCGCCTTCGAGCAGATTTTCAAAAACTCGCTCACCTCTCTGCCCATGGGCGGCGGCAAGGGCGGCTCGGATTTCGATTCCAAGGGCCGCTCCGACAACGAGGTGATGCGCTTCTGCCAGAGCTTCATGACCGAGCTGGCCAAGCACATCGGCGCGAATTCCGACGTGCCTGCCGGCGATATCGGCGTGGGTGCGCGGGAAATCGGCTACCTTTTCGGTCAATACAAGCGGCTGCGCAACGAGTTCACCGGTGTGCTCACCGGCAAGAGCCTCAACTGGGGTGGATCGCTCATCCGGCCGGAGGCCACCGGCTATGGCTCGGTCTATTTCGCCGTGGAAATGCTCGCCACCCGCGGCGATTCGCTCGATGGCAAGCGCTGCGTGGTTTCCGGCTCCGGAAACGTCGCCCAATACACGGCGGAGAAACTCATCGAGCTGGGTGCCGTGCCACTCACGTTCTCGGACTCGCACGGCACCATTTATGACCCCGCCGGCATCGACCGCGAGAAGCTGGACTTCGTCATGCACCTCAAGAACGTCCGCCGCGGCCGCATCAAGGAATACACCGAGCGCTTCAAGGCGGAGTATCGCGAAGGAGCGACTCCGTGGGATGTCCCCTGCGACTGCGCCTTCCCCTCCGCCACCCAGAACGAGCTGGACGAGGCCGACGCGAAGAAACTCCTAGCCAACGGCTGCATGCTCATTTCCGAAGGCGCGAACATGCCCTCCACTCCGGAGGCGGTGGAACTTTTCCTGCAGGCGAAAATCCTCTACGGCCCCGGCAAGGCCGCCAACGCTGGCGGCGTGGCCACTTCCGGCCTGGAAATGTCCCAGAACTCGATGCGCCTGAACTGGAGCCGCGAGGAAGTGGACGCCCGCCTGTTGGAAATCATGCGCAACATCCACCGCAACTGCTGCCAGACCGCCGAGCTCTACGGCGCGCCCGGAAACTATGTCGTTGGCGCCAACATCGCCGGCTTCACCAAAGTAGCGGAATCCATGCTCGAACAAGGCGTGGTCTGATCCATGGCCGCTCCCGGCTCCATCGAACGGGCAACGACTGGTTGGCCCGCCTTGGATGACGTTGTGCACGGGCTCGAGCCCGGCGACAACGTCGTCTGGGGCATCGAGCGCATCGAGGACTACCGCCGCCTTGTCGTGCTATACGAACGGGCGGCGGAGGAGCAGGGGCTGCGGCGGATTTATTTCCGCTTCGGCCGCCACGAGCCCTTGCTTGCGGAAAAACCCGGGCTGGAAATCCACCAGTTCGATCCCACCCGCGGCTTCGAATCCTTCGTCCGCAGCGTCCACCAGGTGATCGAGGACCACGGGCAGGGCGCGATCTATGTGTTCGATCTGCTCAGCGATCTCGCCGAGGCCTGGCACTCGGACCAGGCGGTGGGCAACTTTTTCGTGCTGACCTGTCCGCGGCTGCTGGTGCTGCGCACGCTGACTTATTTTGCCATCACGCGGGACGCCCACTCGGATGCCGCCATGGTGCCCATCCGCGAAACGACCCAGTTTTTCCTGGATGTCTTCTCGCTGGACGAGCGCTGCTACATCCGGCCCATCAAGGTGCAGTATCGCTCGCTGGAGGTGATGAACACCGTGCACATGCAGGACGGCGAGCGCCTGCTGCCGGTGGAGGAAAGCGCCATTCTCGCCCGCATTCTCTCGCGCACCCGCTGGCCGAGCCTGCACCGCCGCGATGAAGGCGGCTTCTGGAACCGCCTGTTCCGCGAGGTGGAGCGCCTGCTGGCCGAGAAAAAGGACGGCCAGCTCAGCACGGAAATGGAGCAAGCCATCCTGCGCCGCGTGCGTTCGGCCTTCCGCGTCCATCGCTCGGGCATCGCACCCCTGGCGGAGGCTTATCTCACACTTGAGGATTTCTGGGAAATCCGCAAACGCCAGATCGGCGTGGGTTCCATCGGCGGCAAGGCGCTGGGCATGCTTGTGGCGCGGTCGATCGTCCGCGATCACGATCCGGATCTATCAGATCGCTTCGAGGTGCACGATTCGTTCTTTGTCGGCGCCGAGGTCTTCGTCACCTATCTCATCCGCAACGGCGTGTGGTGGATCCGCGAGAGCCAGCAGCAGCCGGAGGGCTTTCTGAAGTACTTGCAGGAAGGGCGCGAGCGCATCCTTGCCGGCGAGTTTCCCGAGGAAGTCATCCGGCAGTTCGAGGGCATGCTCGATTACTTCGGGGAAATGCCCTGCATCGTGCGCTCCAGTTCGATCCTCGAGGACGCGCGCGGCAATGCCTTTTCCGGAAAATACGAGAGCGTCTTCGTCGCCAACCGCGGCTCCAGCGAGGAACGCCTCGCCGCGCTGCTGGATGCCATCCGCCTCGTCTATGCCAGCGTGCTGGATCCCGAGGCGCTGCGCTACCGCAAGGCGCGCGGACTGCTGGACAGCGAGGAGCGCATGGCGCTGCTCATCATGCGCGTCTCCGGCCGTCGGCGAGGTCAGTATTTCTTCCCGCAGGCCGCCGGCGTGGGCCTCTCCTACAATCCCTACCGCTGGCATCCGGAAATCGATCCCGAAGCCGGCGTGGTCCGCCTCGTCTTCGGCCTCGGAACCCGCGCCGTGGACCGCAGCGATGACGATTACACGCGCCTCGTCGCCCTCAACACCCCGCTGCGCCGCCCGGAATCCTCGCTCGACGAGCAGCGCGATCACTCGCAGCGCAAGATGGACGTGCTCGACCTCGAGTCCCGCGAGCTTGTTTCCCTGCCGGTGGAAACACTCGCGCCGCTCTGCGGGGATTTTCCCGCGGAGCTCTATCTGGACACGGAAGGCGGCATGCCGTGGGTCACCTTCCGGCGCTTGCTCAAGGACACCCCGGTGGCCGACGACTTGCGGCGCATGCTGCGCGTGCTCGCCGAGGCTTATCAGCATCCGGTCGATGTCGAGTTCGCCATCAACTTCCTGCCGGACGGCAGCTACCGCATCCACCTGCTGCAGTGCCGCACCTTCCAGATCCAGAAAAACCAGGACGACGGCGGCACGGACCCATCCACCTTGCCGGGCCGCCGCATCCTCGAGGCGCGCGGAGCCGTCATTGGCATCGGCCGGGAAAGCCAGGTGCATGACATCCTCCACGTCCCTACCGATTGGTATGCCGCCCTCGCCGAGCGGGACCGCTATCTGGTGGCCAAACTCATCGAGACCCTCGTGCAAAAACACGATCCGCAGCGCAACCTGCTGCTCATCGGCCCTGGCCGCTGGGGCACTAGCAGCCCTTCGCTCGGCGTGCCCGTGCGAGCCGGTCGCATCGCCAAGGCCAGCGCCGTTTGCGAGATCATGGCCATGCACGGCGGCTTGATCCCGGATGTCTCGCTCGGCACGCATTTCTTCAACGACCTCGTCGAGCACGAGTTGCTTTACATGGCCTGCTTCCCCGGCAAACCCGGCAATTTCTTCGATGAAGACTGGTTGCTGGCGGAGCCCAGCCAGACCGCCCAACGCCTGGAGAACCTCGGCCAATCCTCCAAGCTCGATGCCGTGGCGCGCTGGCTCGATGTGGCGCATCTCGGTCTCCACCTCAATGCGGATCCCTATCATCAAGTGGCCATCCTGCGTTTTCCCGGGTGAAACCCATGCGCCCGCCTGCCGCCTTGCGCGGTTGGCCAAAGACCGCTTCAATCCCGCCGCCGATTAACCCGCCAGCCCGCTGGTGGCCGCACTCGGTGGATCGTGGATTGCCCCGCGCGATCTCATCAAGGCCCGTGATATCTCCGCGATCGTGGCGAAAGTCCGCGCGTGATCCTGGCTCACAACTCCCGCGCCAACTGGCGCACCAGCCGCGGCCCCTGATAGATGAAGGCGGTGTAGATCTGCACCAGCGTGGCTCCGGCGCGGAGTTTCTCCCGTGCGTCCTCCAGCGATGAAACTCCGCCCACGCCGATGATCGGGATCCGGCCGCCGAGGTGGCTGGCAAAGGCGCGCAGCACCTCGTTGCTTTTCTCTAACAGCGGTTTTCCGGAAAGCCCGCCAGCCTCGCCCGCGCGCGGATGCCCAGCCACCGCCGCGCGCTCGAGCGTGGTGTTGGTGGCGATCAGTCCGTCCAGTCCGCCGTCGAGAAAAACTTTCGATAGATCCCGGATGTGCTCATCGTCGAGATCCGGCGCCACCTTGAAGAGCAGCGGCACATGCCGGCCGTGCTCCGCGGCGAGTTTCCGCTGCTCCTGCTTGAGTTGATCCAACAACCGCGCGCTGGCCTCCGCTCCCTGCAGGTCGCGCAGGCCCGGGGTGTTGGGCGAGGAAAGGTTCACCGCCACGTAGCCGGCCACCGGGTAGGCCTTGCGCAGGCAGGCCAGGTAGTCGTCCGCCGCGTTTTCATTGGGCGTGTCCTTGTTCTTGCCGATGTTGAAGCCGATCACGCCGCGGAAGGTTTTGGACTTCATCACGTTGGCCACCCCGGCATCGATGCCCGGGTTGTTGAAGCCCATGCGGTTGATGATCGCCTCCTGCGGGATCAACCGGAACACGCGCGGCTTCGGGTTTCCCGGCTGCGGGCGCGGCGTGATGGTGCCCATTTCCACGCAGCCGAATCCGAGGCGACCCAGCGCGTCGATGCAGTCGCCCTCCTTGTCCAGCCCGGCGGCGAGGCCGATTCTGTTAGGAAACCTGAGCCCCATCACTTCCACCGGGTTTTCCGGCGCGCCGGACGGATTCAGCAACCCGGGAATGCCGGATTTTTCCGCAGCCTTGAGGGCGGTCATGCTCAGGTGGTGGGCGGTCTCCGGGTTCAGTCGGAACAAGCCGGAGCGGAGCAGGGGATACAGCGCGTCGAACACGCTGCGAAGGGTGGGGGAGCCGCCGGATTTTGTCGAACCCGGGTTTCGGGAAAATCCTCGCGCGGCTATGGAATGCGGAAGTCGCGCACTACGGCCATGTGCTGTATGAAGGGCAAGCCGCTGTCGCCTTTCCGCACCGGCGGGCACCGGTCCAGAGGTTCGAAGAGCCGGCTGTCGAACACCAATCCGCGCGGGAAACTCCGCCCTGCGAGCAACACTGGCACCGCGTGGCGATCCAGCGCCTCGCTGGCCAGCACCCAGTCGTAGGGACGGTTGCGCGGCGCATTGGTGGCGATGTTGCCGAAGCCGTCATCCGGCGGGTTTTGCGGAATGACCAGCAGTTTGGAAAACTTCGCGAAGCAGGCTTCCTCCGTGCCACGGGTGTTGAGATCGCCGCCGACGATGAGCATGGCGCCCGCAGGCACCTTGCGGCGGAGAATGCCGGCCAGCACTTCCGCCTGCCGTTCCCGCGTGCTTTCGCCCTTGGAGTGAAGGTGCACGCTCACCGCCCACAAGTCGCGCCCGCCGGGCAGCCGCAGCCGCGCCCAGACGAACTCGCGGTTGTCCAGCACCGGATCGTCCCACGAACCGGAGGCCGCGACGGGGAAGCGGCTGATGATTCCGTTAGGGATTTGTTTCCGATCCTCACGGGTGAATTGGAAGTCGCGGCCAAGCGTCTGGTTCACCCATTGCCGCACGGGGATGGTGGTGTTGAACTCCTGGATGAGCACGATGTCCGGCTTGAGCGCGGTGAGAATGCGCGCGCCCGCGCCTTCCGGGTTGCTGTGGTTGCGGTTGTCCGGTGAATAAGTCTGCCGCTTGTCGGATGTGAGGTTCGCCGCCACAACGCGGAACTGGAGCGGCTCGCCACAGGCAAGCGCGGCGGCAAGCAGGAAAACAGTTAGAATGGAACGGATCACCGCGGCATGATGCGGCATCAAACCCGCGCATCCAGCCATTTTCCACGGAAATGCAGCCGCGCGAAAATCAGCGCCTGCGTGAAGAGATCAAGCCCCAGCACGATCCACACCGCGGTGAGTGTGACCTCCATGAAATGCGGCATCATCCACAGCACAAAGACCCGGTAAAACAACATGCTGCCGAAGGACCAGCGCATCACGATGTGCGTGGCCCCGGCACCGCGCATCGAGGTCTTGAGCGTGATGCAAGTGGCGAAAAACGGCTGCGTCAGCGCGCAAACCACCAGCAGTGGAGCGGCCAGCGTGGCATGCAACTCACTGCCCGGTGCCATCCAGCCGATCAACCAATCCCGCCCGAGCACGAAGAACACGCCCATCGTCGTCATCAGCAGCACCGCCGTTTTCCAACACAGCCGCACCGCCTTCACGGCCATCTCGCGCGATCCCGCGCCGAGGTATTGCCCGGCCAGCGCAGCGGCCGCCGTGGCGATGGCGAAGCCGGGCAGGAAACTCATCGATTCCACCCGGATCGCCAGGATGTGCGCGCCCAACGCGCCCTCGTCCTTGAGCCCCGCGATCACCCGGATGCCGTAGGCGTGGATCAACCACATGCAGGCGATTTCCAGCGATTGAGGCGCGCCCACCCGCACGATGCGCCGCAGCGTGTCGCCGTGTGGCCGCAGGCTCGCGCGCGACCAATGCAGCCGGTCCTTTTTCCCGTGGCCTAACAATAAAACCACCGTCAACAATCCCGCGATCCAGCCGCCGACGGTGCCCGCCGCGATTCCGGTGACACCATGCCCGCCGAGCGGCGCAGGCGCGAAGACCAGCATCCAGCTCAGTGCCATGTTCACCACGTTCACCACGATCATTGCCAGAAACGGCGTGCGCGTGTCGCCGGATCCACGCAGCGCGGCAGTCACCGCAAACATCGCCCCGCTGAAGGGCCCGGCAATCGCCAGCGTCCGCAGATAGGCATCCGCCTGCACCGCCGCGGCCGGACTCAGCCCGATCCACCCGATGAGCAGTGAAATGCCAGATTGCAGCAGCACGAGCGATCCCAAGCCCGCTGCCGCGCCGAGCCACAGCCCCTGGCCCAGCCCGCGGTTGGCCAGCGCCGTGTCGCGCCCGCCCACGGCCCGGGAAACCAAGGCCATCACACCGGTGGCCACCGCGCCTTGTAGGATGTTGAAAAACCAGCCGACGTAGCCGCCCAGCCCCATCGCATCCAGGATCGCGACCCGTTCCGCACCCTCCGCCATCCGCCCGGAAATCAACAAATCCGTTAGACCCACAAAAAACGCCAGCACCTGCTCCAGCAGCGGCCACAAGGCCAGTGCCAGCACTTGCCGCGGCAGCGAGAGCCCGGCCATGCGCCCGCCCAGCCGCACCTCCGCCGCACGCTGGCTGGCCTCCACACTCGCTCCCGGTTTCGACATGATCGCGCGCACCGCTTAACCGCCGTCGCCGCCCGCTGCCATGCGAAAAAACTTTTTCACACGCGCGGCGCTGGAACTGCCGCCGCGCTCAATCCGGGAAAACGATGGCGCGGTGGCCGTCGATGATGGTGCGGTCGTGAACGTGGAAGCGGATGCCCTTGGCGATGGCGATGCGCTCGCAGTTGCGGCCGAGCCGCACGAGGTCGGTGGGCGTGTGGAAATGGTGCACACGCTCGACTTCCTGCTCGATGATGGGCCCGGCGTCGAGATCGGCGGTGACGTAATGGCAGGTGGCGCCGATGAGTTTCACGCCGCGTGCGTAGGCCTGCTTGTAGGGGTTGGCACCGATGAAGGCCGGAAGGAAACTGTGGTGGATGTTGATGACGCGCCCGGCGAAATCCCGGCAGAAATCATCCGGCAGGATCTGCATGAATCGCGCCAGCACGATGAGCTCGACGTTCTGCTGCTCGATGATGCGGCGGATTTCCGCGAAGCCGGCGCTGCGGTTGTCGCCGTCCATGTCGATTTCGTGAAACGGAATGCCGGCGTGCTCGGCGTTGCTGCGGCAGTTCGGGCGGTTGCCGATGATGGAGGTGATTTCGATGGGCAGTTCACCGAGTTCCGTGCGCCAGAGGATTTCGTTGAGGCAGTGGTCGGTCTTGGTGACGAGCACGGCGGCGCGCATGCGGTAGGGCAGACGGCGGAAATGCCAGTCCGCGTGAAGCGAGCGGCCGAGCGTGCCGAAGCCGTCGATGAAATCCTGCACGTCCACATCAAGGTCGGCGGTTTCGATTTCGAGGCGGGCGAAGAATTTTTTCCCGAGTTGGTCGGAGAACTGGTTGAACTCCACCAGATTGCCGCGATGGCCGGCGGCGTAGTTGGCGATTTTGGCGACGATGCCCGGTTGGTCCGGACAACTGAGTTTGAGGATTAATCCCGGGCGAGACATGGGCGCTGAGATTGCGCGGCAGGGGCGGCCTCGTCAATCACGGCCCGCCGCAGCCTCAGGGCTGGCGGGCGAGCCTGGCCCACAGCGGCGCGATTTTCGGCAGGCGGGATTTTACCGGCTCGCCTGCGGCGGCATCGGGCTTGCGGATCAAGGTGAGCGGGTCTGCAGTCGGTGTGGGTGTGAAAAGGAGCAGAAATCCGCCGGAAAGCAGCAGCGTGGTCACTGCTCCGGCAAGCCCGGCAAACCACCAGCGGTGACCGATGTCCTGCGAGTTCACACTCGCCTTGTGCCCGATTTCCGGCGGCGCGGCGCGGCGGGCGGGCGGTGCCTGAGCCAGGCTCCATCCGGCGAAGTCCATCTCATCCGCCGCCAGAGCAAGCGCTCCGGACCGGCCCTGCTGGCGGGATTCCTCCGGACCTGCCAGCAGTTTCCTCACCACCGCCTCATCCACGAAACCCTCATGTCCGGTCACTGCCGGGCGGACGTCCTCGGCCGTGGAAGTGCAGGGAAGGGGGCTGAGATTGAGCCGTTGCATGGGCAAACCGGGAAAAACTAATGAATTCATTGGGTTGAAAATCGATGAAAGTCAATTTCCAAGTTTTCCGAAGTAATTAGGCACGAGGCTGCGCGATTCTTCACAGATGCCACCGCGAGTCCGGGACGATCCCGTCATGGTGCCGTTGCGGCTTCCCCCCGCATATCCAGGCTGGAAGCCCGGACTCCGAATCAGCCAAGATGGCTGTTCTCCGTTTTTCAGAAATCAAACGTCGCCTGCGGCCCCTTGCTGGGAGCTTGTTCCACCGGCAAGCCTTCGCGCAGGCCGGCGGTGGCGAAGCGGATGAAGCGACTGAGGATCGCGTCCATCGTGGGCGTGCCGGCCGCCTCACCGAGAGTCCGGGGTTCGTCCTGATGGACCAGCAGGTGGAGCATGCCGCCGGTGAGAAAGTGCGTCCGCCAGATCAGTTCCTCTCCGGAAACCGTTGGCAGGGCCTTGGCCAATACCCTGATGAAGCGCGCGGCCGCACTTTGCGTGATCAACTCCGTCTCCTGCGGGAAAACATTTCCCGGCAGCGAGAGAATCCGGCCCACCAGCATGTGATAGCCCGCATCCGGCAAGTTTGTTTTTTTCGCGATGCCGGAAAGCGGCCGCACGTAAGCCTCGATCACTTCCTCCAATGGCGGCATCTTGCCCGACCATTTTTTCTCCACCGCTTCCAAGCGTGCCAGGCGCTCCTCGCCGATGGGTGTGGCGTAGCGGTAAATCACTAGTCGGATGAGTTCCTCACGGCTGCCGAAGTAATAATTCACCGCCGCCACGTTCGACTTGGCGAGCCCGGTGATGTCGCGCACCGCCACCATGTCAAATCCACGCTCGGCAAACAATTGTTCGGCAGTCTCCAACAAGCGCCGCTTCGGTCCGGATTCGGGAATTCTGAGCTCTCTCATGGCCGGGGGTAATCAATCGGAACAAGCGTGAATGTCAAACAAGTGATTCAACCGGGCGAAAAAATCAAACAACTGATAAAACAGCCGTTTGCATCAATCGTGGCGCACCCGGTACAATCCGCTCTGTGTGTTCGAGTTATGGCGGCGTGGTGTGGAATTGATTGGCATCCATGGTGAGGCAGTTCACCGCGATCGCTTTGAAGTCGCCGTGAGTCGTGTTGCGCTCGAAGCGCGCATTGTGCAGCGGAAGCTCGCTGGCAGGCGGGACCACAGCGGGAGCGCTGCCACCGCGCCAGCCGTTGATGGCGATGGCATAGGTGCCGTTGTCACGGCACCGCGAGGCAGCAAGCAGTCGCGCACGATGGAGCCGCGCGGCATGGGGCCTTCGACCTCGTCGCAATAGAACATGAGCAAGGCCGCCACGTCGCAGCGCTCGATAGTCACTGGCGACTGGATGCGGCAACTTTTGCGAATGCGGCATCCGCGGATGACGGTGGACGGGTTGGCACTGGAAAGGTCCCGCAGAACGCAGCCCGGTCCGAGATCCTTCACCGGGTTGGAAAACGTGAGTTCGAGCACCGGTGCCATGTGGTGCTCCGGGAGGAAAACCGCCTCGCCCTCCGGAATGCCTTGGATGTCCACGATGCTTCCGGGCTCGAGTTTCCGCCAGCCGTCGGCGGATAACGCTCGGTGCCGCTGGCGATGTGGATGGTTTTTGCGGATGGAAACTTCAGTGTGGCAGGGCCTGCTGTCGCCGCCGCGCGCTCCAGCATCGCACGGATCGCCGGGCCATCGTCGCTCACGCCGTCCGCCTTGAGACCGAAATCGGCCGCGTCCCCTCGCCGCATGTCAGCGACATCGAAGCGAGCAACAACAGTCCCGCGCGGCGGATGGATGGAAAGCAAGTCCGGATCATCGGGCGATGGAACGCTCTGAAAGCGTGAATCCTTTCAGCGGTTATGAAAAAGAGAGGCGCGCGGGACAACCGCGCGCCTCTCCAATTTTTCCACGTGCCAGATGATCAGCGCTTCGAGAGCACGCCGGCCTCGTATTTTTTAACCTCGCCGAGTCCCATCCCGAAGCCGTGCTCGAAGCGCTGCACTGGCAAGGGGGCCTCCTCACTTCCGCAACTTTCCGCTTTGCAGGTTCCCGGTCCCGTGTCTTTGATCCCTTTAACAAGAGAGGCCGCCGGTCCCTTGCGGAACCGACGACCTCCTTGGTAACACCGCGGTGCGGCGCTGCTTGATCCGCTTTTCAACGGTCAGATCAGGCAGCGTTCGCACTCCCGGTGGTTTGGGTTGTCGCCTTGGTGCGGCGCAATCCGCTGCGCCGGGCATTCCTCGGCACATAGCCGAAGGCCCCATACAGCGGGCTGTTCGCGCCAAAGCCCGGATCTGCCTTCACAGCGTCCACCAGCTCCGCGATTTGGTCGCGCAGCCGCATGTCCGCCTGAAGCCGTTCCTGGAACAATCCCCGCAGCCCCGCTCTGGCCTGGTCGATGCGCTCGCGCACCTCCACAGGCCCCTTGGTGGCCTCGGTGAACTGTTCCAGCGTGTTGCCGCCCAGAGTCGCGGTCGGAGCCAGTTGGCCCCATGCCACGAGGATCTGTTTGCGGCGTTCCATCGCACGTTCGTCGGTCTTGGTCATATTATTGTCCTTTCTACTCAATTGGGGGTTCTCGTGCCCACCGGACCGATCCCTCACGCGGTCTTCCGGCACGCAGCGCTTGGATTGCTCCAAGCACGTGGTCACTTTCTTAGTTCGCGGCCCGAGGGCAAGTAAAAACTCCATGTCGCATGATTGCAATAGAAACAATACAATCAGTAGATGGTCAACTAATTGTGAACAACTGTGAACAACTTGCGAACAATTGTTTGATAAGTCG
>RPOS01000053.1 GCA_003820635.1 Verrucomicrobiaceae bacterium
GAGTTCTCGACATGCGGGTCCTGTAGATGTGGTCCACGCGCTGGGTGTTGAAGAGCGAGGCGCGGCGTTTGATGCCGTGGACTTCGTAGCCTTTTTCGAGAAGGAATTCGGCGAGGTAGGAGCCGTCCTGGCCGGTGATGCCGGTGATGAGTGCTTTTTTCATGTGTGGATGGAAGGGGTTTGTGGAGTGAAGATGCGGAACGATGGACCGGTGATTTTTCCTCGCGGGCGGCGATCATGGTTTTCCCTTAATCGGAACCATGGGGCATGCCCGCGGATGGTTGGTGGTATGGGATGTGGTGGGCGCGGGCATGACGAGAAACCAGGGAACAATGGCAGGGACGGCAAGATGCGTTTCTCACAGCCTCGCTCCGCCGGTGGCGAGCGAGGCCTTGAAATCCTGATAGGCGGCGGCGAGGCCCTCCCTGAACGGGACGGCCGGTTGCCAGCCCGTGGCCTTGATTTTGGAGATATCAAGCAACTTGCGCGGCGTTCCGTCTGGCTTGGATGGATCGGTTCGAATCTCACCCGTGAAGCCGGTGGTTGCGGCGACGAGTCGGGCGAGTTCGAAAATGGTGAGATCGCTGCCGGTGCCGACGTTCACCCAGTCGGGCGGGTTGTCGAGGGTCATCAGGTGGAAGCAGGCGCTGGCGAGGTCATCCACATGGAGGAACTCGCGGCGCGGTGTGCCGCTGCCCCAGATGGTGACGGCGGCGTCGCCGCGTTCCCTCGCTTCATGGAAGCGGCGGATCAGCGCGGGGATGACGTGGGAGTTTTCCGGATGGTAGTTGTCGCCGGGGCCGTAGAGGTTGGTGGGCATCGCGCTGTGATACATCAGCCCGTGCTGGGCGCGGTAATGTTGGCATAACTTGAGCCCGGCGATCTTGGCGATGGCGTAGGCCTCGTTGGAAGGTTCGAGCGGCGATGTGAGCAGGCAGTCCTCGGGCATCGGCTGCGGCGCGAGTTTCGGATAGATGCAGGACGAGCCGAGGAACAACACGCGCTGCACGCCGGCGCGGCGGCTGCCTTCCACCAGGTTGGCGGCGATGGCGAGGTTCTCGTAAATGAAGTCCGCCGGGTAGGTCGAGTTGGCGTGGATGCCGCCGACCTTGGCCGCGGCGATGATCACCGAGTCCGGCCTGTTCGTTGTTAGAAAGTCGAACACCGCGCGCTGGTCGCAGAGGTCGAGCTCGCCGCGGCTGGCGGTGATCACGTCAAAGCCGCCGCGGCGGGCGGCCTCGCGGACGAGGGCGGAGCCGACCATGCCGCGGTGGCCGGAGATGAAGAGTTTGGTCATGCGGATTTTCAGGGTTGGCAGAACGGATTGACGACGGTGAGTGAACCGAACGAGAAACCGTCCTGGAGGTCTTCGGAATAAAGGATGCGGCAACCGCTGGCGCGGGCGGCACAGAGGATGGTGCTGTCCCAGTGGGAGAATGCGTGGCGGCGGCGCAGGGCGTTTGCCTCAACAATGAGGTTCCGCGTGACTGGCTGAAAGGGGAAGTCGGCGGTGATGGACAGGAATTCGTCGATTTTGTCCTCGGTGATGCCGAGTGGTTTCTTCCGCAGGGCCGCGGCGACGAATTCCTGCAGGATCTGGCCTGAAATGACCGGCAGATGGGCCATCAGCAGTTCCCTGGCCCGGGATCGCTTCGCCGCGTCCTCGGGCGCTTCGGAGTAGGCGTAGAGGAAGAGATTGGTATCGAAGAAGGCCGGCTCAAACATGGCGCTCATGGAGTGAGACCCGCTCCAGTTTCCCGACCGGCTCCGTCTGCTTTCGGTCTTCGGCCATGCGCTGGAAGTGCCGGAGCATGCGTTCGCGATGGATCTCTTCAGGAGAGGGCTCCAAAGGACCCGTGTCCGATGAAGGATGCAGGGCTCCTCGAAGCGCGGCCGTGATGAAGTCCTTCAGTTTCAGACCGCGCGAAGCGGCGGTGGCTTTCACCTCTCGGAACAGGTTGTCGGGGAGGTCAATGGTTGTTCTCATGCCGGTGAATTTATGCTTTTATGCATTTTCGTCAAGGTGGGTCTCAGGGCAAAGGAGTGTCAGCTTGCTCTGAGTTTCGACAGGTCACTTATTTCGGGCATTCCACCACGCTGCCGCCCGTGGTCGCTCTTTCCGATCGGGAAGGAAACCAAGGCGGGGTGGTTTTGCGGGTGGTGGGTGGCCGCCGTCAGCTTGGCGGACAGGCGGCGCATTGCCTTCAGGTTCCCGGAAAAACCGGGGAGCGGCGAGTTACGTGATCGAGTGCGGGTTTTTCCGGAAATGGTTCATGGCAGCGGCCGACGGGGCAGGAGCAGTGAAAACAGGTCCACGTCCACCGCATGTTCCTGGCCGAGGAATTCGAGCAGGATTTTCACGCGTTCGGCGGCCGGGGCGACGGAAACGATGGTGCCGCGCATGCCTTGCAGCGGGCCGTGGGCGACTTCCACTTCGTCGCCGATCTGGATGACCGGGGAGACGGAGAAGGTTTCCTCGTTCTCATCGGAGCGGTCGCGGACTTCGTTGCGCAGCGATTCCACGAAGGACTCGGGCACCGGCGGGATTCCCGAGCCGAAGCGCACCAGTCCGCGCACGCCCTGGCAGAAGGTGACGGCACGCTCCATTTCGGAGAGGTTGAACCTGGCGAGCAGGTAGCCGGGAAACAGCGGTTCCACCCACCAGATCTTGCCGCGGCGGGTGGCCTTGCGGTAGCGCAGCCGCGGGCAGAAAACCTCCACGCCTTCGAGTTCCCGCAGGTGGCCGGCGGCGATGTGCTCGCGCTTGGTCTGCGTGCGGACGCAGAACCATTCGGGATGATGGAAGTGCGTGGCGCTGCTCATTGTCCAAGGATTTTCTGCAGCAGTGGCAGCACGCGTCCGCCGCTGCGCATCCATTGTTCGAGGCGTTCCACCCGATCGCTGAGGAATTTCCGTTGATCCGGATCCTCCACGGCGCTGGCGGTTTCCGCGAGTTGGCGGACCCTGCTTTTCCCGCTGTCGAGATGCGGGCGGACCTGTTCGCGGATGAAACCGCCGACGAGCCGTTTGAGTTCCACGGCGGGTTCGAAGTAGGTGCGGCGTTCGCCGTTGCCATTGCCGCTCGCCTCGCGCACCGCGCCCAGGCTCTTGAGGGCGCGCAATCCCTGGCTGGCCGAGCCCTTGCTGATTTCGAGGCGGCGCACCAGGTCGTCCAGCGACTGGGGCGAGCGGGAAATGAACAGCAGCCCGTAAATTTCCCCGATCGAGCGCGGCAGCCCGAGCACCCGCACCCCGTCCACGAAGATGTCCACCACCTGGCGCTCCAAGGGGTCGAGGACGTCGCGTTCGCCATCCGGTGCGGTGGTCACGGAGGCGCAGTCTAGAGTGGATTCCGGATTGTTCAATTCAAAATGAACAACCGTTTCATCCTTGCCAGCTCCGGGCTTTCCCGCTGGGTTCCAGCCATGCGTATCCTGATCACCGGCGGGGCGGGTTTCCTGGGCTCCCATCTTTGCGAACGGCTTCTCAACGAGGGCCACGAGGTGATCTGCCTCGACAATTTTTTCACCGGCAGGAAACACAACATCGCCCACCTGCTTGGAAATCCCTACTTCGAACTGGTCCGCCACGACGTGACCGAGCCCTTCAAGTTCGAGGTGGACCAAATTTACAACCTCGCCTGCCCGGCCTCGCCGCCGCATTACCAGCATAACCCGATCAAGACCATCAAGACCTCGGTGATGGGCGCGATTCACTGCCTCGGCCTTGCCAAGCGCACCGGAGCGCGGGTTTTCCAGGCTTCCACTTCCGAGATCTACGGCGATCCCGATGTGCATCCGCAGCCGGAGTCCTACTGGGGCAACGTCAACCCGATCGGCATCCGTTCCTGTTATGACGAGGGCAAACGCTGCGCGGAAACCCTGTTCTTCGATTACCACCGCCAGAACGGCGTGGACATCCGCGTGGTGCGCATCTTC
The DNA here is from genome assembly GCA_003820635.1 of Verrucomicrobiaceae bacterium. Next base: position 3,939 of record RPOS01000053.1, read on the forward strand.
AACACCTACGGCCCGCGCATGCTGCCGGATGACGGCCGCGTCGTTTCCAACTTCATCGTCCAGGCGCTGCAGGGCAAGGACCTCACCATCTACGGCGACGGCACCCAGACGCGCTCGTTCTGTTATGTGGACGACCTGATCGAAGGCTTTGTCCGGCTGATGAACCACCCGTCTCTCACAGGTCCGGTCAACATCGGCAATCCCGGCGAGTTCACCATGCTGGAGCTTGCCGGACTGGTGCTCGAAAAAGTGGACGGGCCGTCGAAAATCACGCACCTGCCGCTGCCGGGCGACGATCCCAAGCAGCGCCAGCCGGACATCACGCTGGCGAAACGCGAACTCGGCTGGCAGCCGACCGTTGCGCTGGAACAGGGGCTGGACTCCACCATCGCCTACTTCCGCAAGCTGCTGGCGGAAGGGTGACGGGCGGTGATATCACGCTTCCCGGCCGCAGGGGCAGGGGGCGTTGCGGCCGACACTGGATTCATCGCCAGTCTTCAAGGGCAAGACCTTCGATCCTGCGGAAGTCCTTGATGTTGTTGGTGACCACCGTCCACCGATGGCGGATTCCCGTGGCGGCGATGAAGACGTCCGTGATGCTTACGGGAGTCCCCCGGTTGAGAAGAACGGCATTGATGCGCGCGGCGATGTGGGCGCACTCGGAGTCGAAGGGCAGGATTTGCAAGGAGGCGACAAAGAGCGACACCTTGGAATATTCCTCCTTGCGCCGGTCTTCAGGCGCACGACCGGCACCTTGAAAAAGCTCGAACTCGGTGACCACCGAGATGAAGCACTCCTTGGGCAGGCATGCGGCCAGGCGGTCGCTCACTTTTTTCCTGCCGCGCAACACATCGATGCAGACGTTGCTGTCAAGGATCCGCTTCATAAGGGTTTCTCATGATAAGCGGCGGACTCCCGGCCGAAATCCGTTCTGGAAATCCGCACTTTTTCGAAAAACCCCTCAGGCCAGCCGGTTTCCGTCACTTCCTCGATGATGATCCTGGGCCCATCGCGGCGGATCGAAACCCTGCCGCAAGGCAGGCTGATCCCTTTGGGCAGTCTCACGGCCAGCGAGTTTCCGCTCTTGAACACCTTTGTTTCCATGTGGAAAATGTATCCACACGGAAGGATATACTGTCAAGCCGGATCCCGGCCACCCGCTCACGCTTCCCGGCCGCAGCAGTTCTTGAACTTCTTGCCGGAGCCGCAGGGGCAGAGGGCGTTGCGGCCGGTAGTCTCGATCGAGAAGCTCGGTTTGCGCTTGGGCAGGTTGAGCTTGAGGGCAGGGGCCTCGGCACCGGGGATGGCGTTGAGGTCGATGTTGCCGGAGGTGGCGACGTTGTCGCGGGTGAGCGATTCCTCTCCGCCGTGGAGTTGCTGCGGCGCGCTGTGGAGCTGCTTGAGAAAGGCCTCGAGGTTGGAGGCGGAGCGGAACAGGTTGGTGAGGGCCTCCTGCTTGATGGAATCCATCAGCGTGACGAAGAGGTTGTAGGCCTCGTTCTTGTATTCGATGAGCGGGTCCTTCTGGCCCTGGGCGCGCAGGCCCACGCCCTCGCGCAGGGCGTCCATGTTGTACAAATGTTCCTGCCACTGCTTGTCGATGGCCACCAGCACCATGCGGCGCTCCTCCTGGTCGAGCACTTCCATCGGCAGGTTGCCGGTGCGGGCTTCATAGGCTTCCTTCACCTTGCCAACCAGCATGGCGGAAATGGTTTCCTCGTTCTGGCCTTCGATGAGGTCTTCGGCGGCGATGCGGATCGGCAGGGTGGAGTTCACCCAGTGGAGCAGTTCCTTGTAATCCGGCAGGGCGTCGTCGCGCTCGGTGAGGTATTCGTGGACTTTTGCGGGAACGGTTTCCTCGATGATTTCGTTGACGAGGTTGCGCGGCACCTCGGTGGTGAGCACCTCGTTGCGATAGCCGTAAACAACCTCGCGCTGCATGTTCATCACATCGTCGAAATCCAGCACTCGCTTGCGCCAGGTGTAGTTGCGCTGTTCCACTCGCTTCTGCGCGGTTTCCACCGACTTGTTGAGCCACGAGTGTTCGAGCGCCTCGCCCTCCTTCATGCCGAAGCGCTCCATCATCGCCGTCATGCGGTCTGCGGCGGCGAAGTTGCGCATCAGGTCGTCCTCAAACGAGATGAAGAACTGCGAGCGGCCGGGGTCGCCCTGGCGGGCGCAACGGCCGCGCAGCTGGCGGTCGGTGCGGCGCGATTCGTGGCGCTCGGTGCCGATGACAAAGAGGCCTCCGAGTTCCGGCACGCCTGGGGCGAGTTTGATGTCGGTGCCGCGGCCGGCCATGTTGGTGGAGACGGTGACGGCACCGAGCTGGCCGGCCTGGGAAACGATTTCCGCTTCCTGCTCGTGGAACTTGGCGTTGAGCACGGTGTGCGGGATCTTGGCGCGTTTCAACATGCGCGAGAGCGTTTCCGAGGACTCGACCGAGGCGGTGCCGCAAAGACAGGGCTGGCCCTTGGCGTGGGCGGCCTCAATCGTCGCAATGACGGCGTTGAACTTCTCGCGGCGGGTTTTGAAGACCTGGTCGTTCTCATCGACGCGGATGTTGGGCGCGTTGGTCGGGATCGGCAGCACGTCGAGCTTGTAGATGTCATGAAACTCGGCGGCCTCCGTCTCGGCGGTGCCGGTCATGCCCGCGAGTTTCTGATAGAGGCGGAAGTAGTTCTGGATGGTGATGGTGGCGAAGGTCTGGGTTTCCTTCTCGATTTCCACGCCCTCCTTGGCTTCGACCGCCTGGTGGAGTCCGTCCGACCAGCGGCGGCCGGGCATTTCACGGCCGGTGTTTTCATCGACGATGACGACCTTGCCTTCCTTGACGACGTATTGGACGTCCTTCTCGAACACGCAGTAGGCCTTGAGGAGTTGTGAGATGTTGTGGATCTTCTCGGCCTGGGAATCCATCTTGCGCTGGCACTCGTCCTTGGCGGCGATCTTCTGCTCGTCGGTGAGCTCGCGGTTGGTGTCGATGTCGGCGAACAGCATGCCGAGATCGGGCAGGGTGAAGGACTCGGGATCGCCGGGGGAGAGGTATTCGCGGCCCATTTCCATCAGGTCGGAGTCATGGCCTTTTTCATCGATGACGAAGTAGAGTTCCTCCTTCAGTTCGAAGAGTTCCTTTTTCTGCGCGTCCTGGTGGAAGGAGAGCTCGGCCTTCTCCAGGATCTTGCGCATTTCCGGCTCCTCCATGAAGCGCATCAGCTGGCGGTTGCGCGGCTGGCCGAGCTTGAGCTTGTAGAGCAGGCGGCCGGCACCGTCCTTGTCGCCGGCGTCTAACAATTGTTTCGCCTCGGCGGCCACTTCGTTGCAAAGCGCGGTCTGGCGTTTGACGAGTTGTTCGACGAGCGGCTTGTATTTGTCGTATTGATGGGAGGTGTGCGACGAGGGGCCGGAAATGATCAGCGGCGTGCGTGCCTCGTCGATGAGGATGGAGTCCACTTCGTCGATGATGGCGAGGTAATGGCCGCGCTGGACCTGCTCGTCCTTGGTGGATGCCATGCCGTTGTCGCGCAGGTAGTCGAAGCCGAACTCGGCGTTGGTGCCGTAGGTGATGTCACAGGCGTATTCGGCGCGGCGTTCCCACGGCGGCATCTGGTTCTGGATGCAGCCCACGGTGAGGCCGAGGAACTTGTAGAGCGATCCCATCCAGTCCGCATCGCGGCGGGCGAGGTAGTCGTTGACGGTGACGATGTGCACACCGAGCCCGGTGAGCGCGTTGAGATAGACCGGCAGGGTGGCGACCAGCGTCTTGCCCTCACCGGTCTGCATTTCCGCGATCATGCCGCGGTGCAGGGCGACGCCGCCGATGAGCTGGACGTCGAAGTGGACCATTTCCCAGGCCAGCGGGTGGTCGTTGACGGTGATGGTGGAGCCGCACATCCGGCGGGCGGCGTTTTTGACCACGGCGTAGGCTTCCGGGAGGATTTGCTCGAGGTATTTGGCGCGGGCTTTCGGAAACTCGGCTTCGGACTCGTGGAAGGCGGCCTTGGCGGCCTCAATGGATTCCGGGGTGGCCAGGACCTGCGCCGGCAGCGCGGAAAACTCGCCGCGCAAGGGGGCGAGGCGCGCATCAAGCGCGGCGGCGGTGGCGGCGAGCTCGTCCGCATTCATGCGCTCGATCACCGGTTTGGCCGGGACCTCCAGCACGTGGTAGCGGGCGAGGTGGGCCTGCCAATTGCGGGTCATTTCGCGCAGTTTCTCCTCGGGCTCGCGCTGCAGCGCCTCTTCGATTTCATTGATGCGGGCCACCGTCGGGCGGATGCGGCGCACCTCGCGCTGGTTTTTTGAGCCGACGATTTTCTGGAGAATCCACTTGATCATGAGTGAGCTGGGGTAGGGCGGATGACCCGCCGGGGCGGAGGCAATACACCGCCGGGCGGGCGGGTGCAAGCGCTAGGCTTAGTCTCTGCGTGATGCCGGGGATTTCCTTTTGGTGCCCGCGTTTCCGCCGCAGCCCGCCGCCAGATTGCGGGCCATCCGCGGGAACAGCAGCCAGTGGAAGGGCAGGACCGCCAGCCAATACAGCCGGCCTAACAGTCCCTGCGGCCGGAAGGTGGCCGTCTGCCGCAGCCCGTGGCCGCCATCCGGCGGCTCCTCGAGCGCGAACTCCAGCCACGCCTCGCCGGGCAGTTTCATTTCTGCATAAAGGATCAGCCGGCCCTTGGCGCGGTCGGCCAGCAGCACGCGCCAGAAATCCAGCGCGTCGCCGGCGTGCAGCTCGGTCGGGTGGCGGCGTCCGCGGCGGATACCGATGCCGCCCGCCATCTTGTCGGCGATGCCGCGCAGCCGCCACGCCCAGTTCATTGACGGCCAGCCGTCGGTGCCGCCGATCGACCAGATCCGCGCGATGACCTCGTCGCGCGGCGCGGCCAGCGGCACCACCCGCGCATCCGTGAACACGCCGTGCTCCGGCACCTTGATCGCATCAAACAGGCGCGGCGGCAGGGTGCCCGCCGCCAGCGAGTCGATCCAACTGGAGGGCACGTGGTTCTGCGCGATGCGCGCCAGCGCCCGGCCGACGGCATCGCGGTAGCTCAACAAGTCCAGCGGGATGATGCCGCGGAGCGTGGCGTCATGGCAGACGGTCTCGTGGGTGAGCGAGTCCACCAGACTGCGCGCGAGGGGAAACGAGGTGGAGGTGAGCAGGCACAGCCAGCCGGAGGACAGCCGCGGGCTAAGCAGGCGGGTGGGGATGAAGATGCGCCGCAGCCCGCGCACGGCGCAGTAGCCCTTGATCAGGTCGAGATAACTCATCACCTCCGGCCCGCCGATGTCATAGGAGTGCCCGGCGGTTTCCGGATGAGCCAACACTCCTGTCAGATAGTCGAGCACGTTGCGGATGGCGATCGGCTGGCAACGCGTGTGGACCCAGCGCGGCGTGACAAGCACCGGCAGTTTCTCGGCGAGGTCGCGGATGATTTCAAACGAGGCCGAGCCGGAGCCGACGATGATGGAGGCGCGCAGTGCGGTGAGCGGCACGCCGGAGTCGCCGAGGATTTGTTCCACGCGGCGGCGCGACGAGAGGTGCTCGGAAAGCGGGCCCTCATCCGCGGCGAGTCCGCCCAGATAGATGATGCGTTGCCATCCGAGCGTTTTGGCAGCGGCGGAGAAATTCTCCGCGCATTGCTCCTCGCGCCGGGCGAAGTCGCCGCCGGAGCCCATCGAGTGGATCAGATAATAGGCGGCGTCCACCTGCCGCGGCAGCTTTGCCAGGGTTGCGGCATCGAGGAAGTCCGCCTCCGCCAGCCGCAGCCGCGGTTCACCGGCACCGAAGTCGTCCACGGGAAAACGCCGGCGGTCGCGCACGACGGCCGTGATCTCGTGACCGGCTTCGAGCAGCGACTGGATCAGCCGCAGGCCGATGTAACCGTTGGCGCCGGAGACGAGCACATGCATGGGGCAAGGCTAATGCCGGATTGCCGCTTTCACATCCAAATCCGCAGGCTCAGCCGTTTTCCCCGGCCGCCCCCGGTTCCTCGCGGTTGAGGCGGCGCAACTGCTCGAGATAGGCATTCCGGGGCGCGGGTTTCACCGGCCGCTCCTCGGCGGCGAGCATGCCATTCACACGCCGGCGGCTGTCGGCGATTAGCCCTTCGATGAGCGGGGCTTCGGGCAGGTTTTTCCAATACTTCTTCGGCATTTCCGACTGCATCGCCTTCACCTTGAGCCGCGCGGGATTGAAAATGCTGCGGTAATAAGTGCGCCAGAGATCATCCAGCGCATCCTCATCCGGCGCGGCCTCGCGCTCGACGCCGGGCGTGAAGAACAGCGATTCGCCGTCCCAGTGCGCGCATTCGCCGGGCGTGAGGATGGACCAATCCATGCCGCAAAAGCGCTTCGCGAAAAACGGCGCCGCCAGCCGCACGGTGCGATGCTCCGGCTCGAACCAGGCGACGAACTGCTCGCGGCCGCTGTCGGGATCGGTGCCGACCAGGCGGAAGCGCACGAAGGCATGCATCTTGTGGATGCCGCGGCCGACCTGCCTGCACCATTGTTGCAGCTGGCGGATGTCGGGATCCGTGGCGTGAATCATAAGCTGGCGTTCGCCGCCGCGGGTGATGCGCCACAAGACCCGGTAAAGCAGGGCCCAGCGCCGTGGATCGCTGTGCGCCGCCGCGCTGCGCGCCATGTCGAGAAAAGCCGCGGATACCCTGGGTGCCTTGCCGCGTTGCGGAATGATCGTTTCCCCCGCAAACAAACCGGCTTCATCCGTGTTGTCCGACCACAGGACCGCATCCGGCTCCACTCCCGCCGCCAGCAGCGCCCGCGCGGCGTCGCGCCACGATTCGAAGGTCGGCTCGATGAGCTGGGTGCGCATGGGCTGGACATAGCCCGGAACCGTGCCGGCGCAACCTTGGACTGCGGCGGGCGACCGCCGCTTTGAGGGGGGAGGTGGATCACGGGGCGAGGCGGACTCCACCCCCAAAGCGGTGATGCGCTTTGCTTTCACCGCAGTCCAAGGTTTTCAAATCTCCCCCGATATCACAGACGCGGCATCGGCCTTGGTCGGCGGCGGATTGTCGAAATCGAGTTCCATCTGCTGCGGCGGGGGCAGGAAGCGCCGGCGCAGCGCGTCCTCATCAAGATCTAACAAAACGGGCGAGTGGTCGGCGGTGATGATGAAAGGCATGATCTTCTTCATCGCGAGGCGCAGGCGGACGAGGTCGGCGAGGCGCAGGCGGCCGAAGCGGCGGGCTTGGATGATGCGGTCGGTGTTGCGCACGCCGAGGCCGGGGATGCGCAGCAGGATTTCGCGCTGTGCCTTGTTGACATCCACCGGAAACCAGGAGCGGTTGCGCAACGCCCATGAGAGTTTGGGGTCGAGCGCGAGGTCGAGATTGGGCGACTGGTCATCGGTGATTTCGTCCACCTTGAAACCATAAAAACGCAGCAGCCAGTCCGCCTGATAGAGCCGGTGCTCGCGCAGCAGGGGAGGGGCCTTGAGCGGCAGCAGCGCGGAGGGCTCGGGAATCGGACTGAAGCCGGAATAATAAACGCGGCGCAGCTTGTAGCCGGTGTAGAGCAGGTCCGCGCGGCGGAGAATGACGGAGTCCGTGGAATCGTCCGCGCCAACAATCATTTGGGTGCTCTGGCCGGTGGCGAAGGGCGGCGGCTTGGGCGCGTCCGGCCTGGATTTTTCCGCAAAGCGCTCGTCGATCTTGTTGCGGATGTGGGCCATCGCGTTCTGGGTGCGGGCGAGGTTTTTCTCGGGCGCGAGGGTGGCGATGCTTTTCTCGCTGGGCAGTTCGATGTTGATGCTGATGCGGTCGGCATAGCGTCCGGCGCGCTCGATGAGCTCGGGCGAGGCTTCCGGGATGGTCTTCAGGTGGATGTAGCCGCGGAAACAATGGTCCTCACGAAGTTTGCGAGCGACCTCTATGACGAGCTCCATTGTGTGATCCGCGCTTTGGATGATGCCGCTGCTCAGGAACAGCCCCTCGATGTAGTTGCGCTTGTAGAAATCGAGCGTGATGCGCACCACCTCATCGGGCGTGAAACGCGCGCGCCGCACGTTGCTGGAGCGGCGGTTGATGCAGTAGTGGCAATCGTAGATGCAACTGTTGGTCAGCAGCACCTTGAGCAGCGAGACGCAGCGGCCGTCCGGCGTGTAGGAGTGGCAGATGCCCGCGCCGCCGGTGGAGCCGATGCCGCCGCTGCCGAGCGAGTCCTTGCGCGCGGCAGCGCTGCTGGCGCAGGAGGCGTCGTATTTCGCCGCGTCGGCGAGGATTTCGAGTTTGCGCTGGAGTTCCATCAGAGGTCGGCGAGGAAGGATTCCGCCGCGTCGCGGTGTGCGGATTGTTTCTGTGGTGACATCTTTTCCCAGCTGCGCGCCATCATGGAGAGGCGCGGATTGGAAAGGAAGAACTCCATGTGGTCGGCGATGAAGGACCAGAACAGGCCGTCCCAAATTCCGCACCACGGGCCCCTGGGTTCATCGGACATTTTCAACACATAGTTGGATCCTGATAGATAAGGCTTGGTGGTGAAGGTTCCGCCGTCAGCGAACTGCGACATGCCATGGACATTCGGCACCATCACCCAGTCGTAGGCGTCCACAAACAACTCCATGAACCAGCGGTAAACATCATCCGGCCGGATGCGGCACAGCAGCATGAAATTGCCCAGAACCATCAAGCGCTCGATGTGGTGGCACCAGCCGTCGGCCAGCACCTGGCGGATCACGCGGTCCACCGGCGGGATGCCGGTGGTTCCATCATAAAACGAGGCAGGCATCGGCCGCTCGAAGTTCCAGAAGTTGCGCGTGCGGATGGTGCCGCCACGGTGCTGATAGATGCCGCGCATGAACTCGCGCCAGCCGATCAGCTGGCGGATGAAACCTTCCAGCGAGTTGAGCGGCACGTGCTCGCGGCGGACAAGCACGCGTCGTAAGACCTCCGCCGGATCGAGCAGGCCGAGGTTGAGCATCGGCGAGATCGCGGAATGATAAATGGTGGCGTGCTCTGTGGAGATGGCGTCCTCGTAGGTGCCGAAGTGTTCGAGGCGCTCGTCGATGAACCGGTCCAGCCATGCCGAGGTGTCCGCGCGGGTGACCGGCCAGCGGAAGGATGACAGGGTTCCCGGGTTTTTGGGAAACCGCCGCCTCACGTAATCCGCCGCCTCGCGGGTGAAGCGGTTGGCGGGCGCGGCGGGCTCGCGCGGCGGGAGATGGCGCTTCGGGAGTTTGGCGCGGTTTTCGGTGTCGAAGGACCACCTGCCGCCCTCGGGCGCGCCGTCCGGATCGGTGAGGATGCCCATGCGCTTGCGCTGGGCTTCGTAAAAGCGGGCCATGAAGGGCTTCTTCGGTCGTCCGGTGTGATGGTGGAGGAAATCCGGAGGTGTTAGAAAGGCGGGCGACTCGTGAATGGTTAACTCGATGCCGCGCGATGTGGCGAAGCGCCGGATGCGTTTCAACAGCAGGTCATCCACCGGATCCGCCAGATGCAGCGTCCGGATATGCGCCGGCAGCGTGGCGGCCAGCAGCGCGGCGCTGTCGCAGGAAGGATCCTCTGGCGTCTCGATGTAATGGACCTCGTGTCCCTGTGCGCGCAGCTCCGCTTCAAAAGCCTTCATGGAGGCGCGGTGCAGCAGCAGTTTCTGCACATGCACCTTAAGCGGCCAGCGCGGGTCGTTGCCGAAAATGAGCGGGTCCTCGATGAGACAGACCCCGCGTCCCGGCGTGATGGCGGGATGCGGATGGAAAAGCTGCTGGGGATAAACGAGGGCGGCCTCCATTGCATTTCAGAAAGTGCGCACCGAGGAAAGCCCGCCATCCGGGCGCAGGATCTGGCCGGTGATGAAGCGCGCGGCGTCCGACAGTAGAAAGGTGGTGAGAGCGGCGGCATCATCCGGATTTCCCACTTGCTGGAGCGGGTGGCGTTTGGCGGCGGCCTCGCGTTTGGCCTCGGAATTGAGCAGCGCCCCGGCGAGCGGGGTTTCTGTCAGGGAAGGCGCGATCACGTTGACGCGGATATTCGGGACAAACTCGGCGGCGAGTGAGCGCGCGAGTCCTTCCACCGCGCCCTTGGCGGCGGCGATGGAGGCATGGAAGGCGAGCCCCTGGGCAACGGCCACGGTGGAGAAAAGCACGACCGAGGCGCAGGGCGCGGCTTTGAGGGCGGGCAGCGCAGCCTGGATGGCGGCGGCCGCTCCCAGGCAGTTGATGCGAAAATCATGCAGGAAATCCTCGGCGGTGAGGCGGTGGAATGGCTTGAGTGTGATGGTGCCGGGGAAATACACCAGCCCGTCGAGAACTCCGGGCAGTTCGAGCGGACCGGGAGCGAGCGCATCAAAGGGCTGCACGGGGATTCCCAGCGCCGCGAGTTCTCCGGGAGTGCGTGCGGCGGCGATCACCGAGTCTCCCCGGGATTTGAGGAGGCGGGCGGTGGCAAGTCCGATGCCGGAGTTTCCACCGATGAGAAGAATGCTGCGGGGCATGGCGGAACGTGGAGCGCGAATGCCGCCGGTCAACCGCGGATTTCACGCAGCGTCCGTGGCGGCCGCGCGGCGTTTCGGGCAGCGGCTTTTCGGCTGTGGCGAGTCCTCGTTGCGCAAGAGATATCGTCCCAGTGCGGCGAGCCAGATGAGGCCGGCGATGACCCAGGTCCAGGCCGCGTAGATGTGGTGGGAGACCCGGATGGCCGGTAGGAAATCCGCGCTCATGCGGGTGGTCGCCGCGAGAATGGCGAGGCCCGTCACCCAGCGCAGCCAGATGATTTTTCCAGCTAACAGATCATGGCGCCCGGCATGGCCTAGGATCACGCGGGTGCCTACCGTGAGGGTGATCAGGCCGATGCCGGAAACAAAAAACAGGTGCAGCGAACCGACCCGCTGCATGGGCCAGATGGCGGCGCAGGCGCAACCCGCCACCAGTCCGCCGAGTGCCCAGCGCACCGCGTTGCCCGGCGTGCTGGAGATTTTGCCACGGCGCAAGACCGGCGTCTCGAGCGCGAACCACAACGCGATGACTGCCGCGCGCAGCAGTTGTCCGGCCAGCGCCTTGCCCTGAACCTCCAGCGCGAAACTTGCCACCACCAGCAGCCCCGCGATGAGCGCAGCCACCGCCCGCCGCCACCAACCGGCGGGCGGAGCGGGGGAGTCGTCAAACGAGTGGCTGCTCGGCATGCCGAAAAACCGCGGCAGCAGGTAGGGCCCGATGCCCATCAGCGGCAGCAGCAGGAAGCCTTGGAACAGCCACAGCCGCGCCCATTGCCACTGTGCGGGCGACGGACTGGTTTCCACCGCGAGAAATCCGGCGGCCACCGCCGTGCCGAGGATGCCGGCGAAGACCAGGATGAAGCCCGGCGGCGGCGTGTCCCGGCGGCCGAAGACCCAGCGGCGCGCCATGGTGGCCGCCAGCGCCAGCAGCATCGCCGCGAAGGCCGCGTCTCCGGCGGCCACGTGGTTGCGCGCGTGGCTCACCACCGCCATGGCCCACAGGCCCAGCACCACCAGGAATTCGCCAGCCGACCAGCCCGGGTTGCCGGTGAAGCGCGGAAAGGCCGTGCCGAGGAAACCCGCCACGAAGGCCGCCATGAAACCCGCCACCATCATCCGCGTGTGCGCCTCGCCGGGATAGAACGGCAGCCATCCGGCATACAGCATCGGCCACAGCATCACGCCCCAGATCCCCGCCAGCACGCCGAGGGGGAAGAACATCCGGTAAGGTTCCTCAAGCATCATCCGCCACACGCGTTTCATCATGGCGGTAACGTGGAACGCGCGCCCTTCCTTATTCAAGAAATTTGTTTCCGTAAATAATCTCCGCATGGAAAATGATGGAAGGCGCGCGGTTCACACCAGCGGAAACTCGCCGTCGTCGTCCAAGCCGTGCCAGCCGAGCTTGCCGAAGGCGCGCAGGATCGAGGTGACCGGTTCGCCATCCTCCTCGCCATCGCCGTGTTCGATGGTGGCGGAGCTGCTCAGGCCGTGGTTGACCTCGATGCTGATGACGGTGTTATAACATTCGAGCGTGATCCAGTCGCCCCATGACTTGGCTTCGTGGCGCGGATCGAGATGCTCCTTGCGGAGTGCCGCGAGCACTTCCACCAGCGTGCTGGGCGGGGAGGATTCGGGGACTTGGACGATGGTTTCCATGGAGAGGATGATCAGGAGAGCAAAACAACCATTGGCAACTTGGACGATTTCACGCCGCAGGTCTAGGATCGAATGCAAATCCCGCGTCACAAAGTTTCGCGTAGGCTCCGCTTTGTGCGACGAGCTGCGCGTGCGTGCCCTGCTCGACGAGGCGGCCGCCATCCAGCACGCAGATGCGGTCCGCCTGTTGCACGGTGGAGAGGCGGTGGGCGATGACGAAGCAGGTGCGGTCCGCGCGGAGGTTCTCGAGCGCCTGCTGGACGAGGCGCTCGGTGCGGTTGTCGAGCGCGGAGGTGGCCTCGTCTAACAAAAGCAGCGGCGGGTTCTTGAGCAGGGCGCGGGCGATCGAGAGCCGTTGTTTCTCGCCGCCTGAGAAACGGCCGCCGCGCTCGCCGGCGAGGGTGGAGAGTCCTTCCGGATGCGCGCGGACAAAGGCGGCCGCGTTGGCGGCTTCCAGTGCGGCCCACAGCTCGTCATCGGTGGCGTCTTGTTTGGCGAGCAGCAGGTTCTCGCGCAGCGTGGTGTTGAAGAGGAAGCTTTCCTGGGTGACGTAGCCGAGTTGGTCGCGCAGCCACTCCTTGGAAATTTCCGCGAGCGGGATGCCATCGATGAGGATGCGGCCGCCGTTCGGTTCGTAAAAGCGCGTGAGCAGGTTGAGCACGGTGGACTTGCCCGCGCCGGTGGCGCCGACCAGTGCGATGGTTTCGCCGGGCTTCGCCTCGAAGCTCAGCCCGCGGATGGCCGGCGAGTCCGCGGCGTAATCGAAGGACACGTTTTCGAAACGCACATGGCCGCGCAGGCCTGCCGGGCGGGTGCCCTCGGTGATGTGGGATTCGTCCGGCGTGTCGATGATGCTGAACACGCGCTTCGCCGCGACGATGCCGCGGGTGAAGGTCTGCGCGAGCGTGTTGATGCGCGAGATCGGATCGAACAGGAATCCCCAGGCGACGAGGAAGGAAATGACGGTGCCTGCCGAGATCTTTCCCGCAAGTGCCCAGTAAGCGCCGAAGGCGACCATCAGGATGATGCCGGACTCGGCAATGAAGGAAACCGATGGCCAGACGATGGCCTGGCCGCGCATGACGCGCAGGTGTTTCTCGCCGACCTTGCGCGAGGCCGCGCCAAAGGTTTCGAGCGCCTTGGGTTCCACGGTGTAGGCCTTGATCTGGCGGATGCCGGCAAGGTGGTCGTGCAGGATGGCGTTGAGCGCGGAGGAGGCCTCGGACGAGGCGCGCCACATCGGCTCCGAGCGCCGCGCCCACCAAGAGGTGAGAAGCCCGATGAACGGCAGCGGTGCCAGCGTGACCAGCGTGAGCTGCCACGAATGATAACACATGTATCCCGCGACGATCAGGAACTGGAGCACGGCGGCCAGCGCCTGGTCCACGCCCTCGATCATCACCCGGTCCATCGTCGGCACGTCATCGGCCACGCGCGACATGATTTCTCCGGATGAGTTCGAATCGAACCACTTCACCGGCAGCCGCTGGAGTTTGTCATAAAGTTCCACACGCACGAGGTGGGTGAGTTTCAATTCCAGCGAGTTGTTGACATAGGTGCGCAGCGTGAAAAGCAACTGGCGCGCCAGAATGGCCGCGATGCCGATGGCGGCGGTGGACCAGATCAGGTCCGGGCGCCGCTGGCCGATGATCACATCGATGAAGCGCATCGTCACGCCGGGCAGCACCAGCACCAGCGTGGTGCAGAGCACGGCCATCACCAGTGAAAGCGCGCTTTGCAGTGGAAAGCGGAAGGTGTGGCGCAGGATCCTCGCGAGAACAGGCATGGCGACAAGTGGAGAGGATCCCGCGCTCCGTGGCAAGCCGGCCCATGGGCGGGCTTGCCCTCTTCCGCCATCGCGATCATGCGGTGTGCTACCGCGGTGCCTGCTCCGTGGCGGCAAGCGCCGTTTCCTCCTCGTGCGAATGGATCCTCAGCAGGACCGGCACGCCGTGCATCCCGGCGGCCGCCTTGAGCATGCGGCGGATGGCCGCCGCCGTGTGCCCTTCACGGCCGATCAGTATCGCGACATCCCGCTGCACCAGCACGAGCGTGAAGCGCAGCACGCCGGGCGCGATTTCCGCCACCTTGATCTGCGCGTGGCCGGGCTCGTCGATCAGGCTGGCGGTCACGTATTGCAGGAAGTCCTTGAGCCGCGCAACGAGCGCCTGCATTTCCTCCGGCCCCAAGCGCTTTTCCGGCGGCGCGGGACTCGTTTCGGAACGCAAGGCGCTTCTGAAATCCCACTCCATCACCTTGTAATGGGCGGTGCGCCTGACCAGGCCGGCGATATCAACCTCCTGCTGCGCCAGCTTGTTCACCGCCGGCATGACGTTGCGGAAATCCCATTCCATCACTTTCGTGTTTCCCAGCCGCCGCAGCGTGCGGGAAAGCTCGAAATCCCGGATGTCTTTGTTCAGCAGCTCCATGAAATCCAGGTCGTTGACCTGGATCTCTCCGATCTGCTTGAGGGAAGTGGCAAGTTTGGACATTCGTCGCGGCATGGAATCCTCCGGGTTGTGGTTTCAAATCATTCCCA
>RPOS01000054.1 GCA_003820635.1 Verrucomicrobiaceae bacterium
CCCAACGCCTCCAAGTGCTCGCGGATGGCCGCCAGCGCCTGATCGAACTCGACGAGTCCCTCCTGGTAACGCATGGCAAGTTGGTCATTCGGCGCGGTGCGCACCATTTCCGCAATGCGCTCGCGGGCGGCCTGGAACTCCGCCAGATGCGGGCGCGGATCCTCGTCCGGTCCGAGACCGAGGATTTTGCGGGCTTCCGATGAATCCATGGCGGTGGGGAATTTCTAACCGATGAAGCGTTGCACGATGGGCATGCGGCGGCCGATGCCGAAGGCTTTGGAGGTCACGCGCAGGCCGGGCGCGGCCTGGTGACGCTTCCACTCGTTGAGGTCCACGCGGCGCTGCACCCAGCGCACGGTGTTTTCATCGAACCCGCGCGAGACGATCTCGTCGGTGGAGAGATGATGTTCGACATATAACTCGAGAATGCCATCGAGGATCTCATAGGGCGGCAGTGAGTCCTGATCCTTCTGGTCCGGCCGCAGCTCGGCGCTGGGCGGCTTGTCGATGGTGTTCCAAGGGATGATCTCGCGCTCGCGGTTGATCCAGCGCGCCACCTGATAGACGCGGGTTTTCGGCAAGTCCGAAATCACGGCGAGGCCGCCGTTCATGTCGCCGTAAATGGTGCAGTAGCCCACGGCGAGTTCGCTCTTGTTGCCGGTGGTCAGAAGCAAGTGATTCTCCTTGTTGGAAAGCGCCATGAGCAACAGCCCGCGGATCCGCGCCTGCATGTTCTCCTCGGTGACGTCTTCCGGTTTGCCCTCGAAAACGGGCCGCATGGTTTCCTTGATCGCTTCAAAGGGAGCGCTGATGGAAACCTCGTCGCAGCGGATGCCGAGGTTTTCCGCCAGCGCGAACGAGTCCTCCACGCTGCCGCGCGAGGAATACGGGCTGGGCATGGTGAGGCCGCGGACGTTTTGCGCGCCCAGCGCGTCGGCGGCGATCACTGCGGTGAGCGCGGAGTCGATGCCACCGCTGAGGCCGAGGCAGACGCTGGAAAAACCGCACTTGGTGACGTAGTCGCGCAGGCCGAGCACCAGCGCCTGATAGATATGTGATGGCTCGCTGTCATCAAGCGGCGCGTCGTTTTCCACCGGTTCGAAGGGATCAACGACCTGGCAGGTCTCGGTGAAGCCGGGAACTTGGATCTGGATGCGGCCGTTGGCCCCGGCGACGAGCGAGTGACCATCGAAGATGAGTTGGTCGTTCGCGCCGACGGTGTTGCAATAAACCACGGGGGCTTTCACGCGGCGGGCAATGCCACCGATCATGGCGCGACGCAGCGCGGGCTTGCCGAGGTGGAAGGGCGAGGCGCTGAGGTTGAGCAACAAGTCGATGCCCTTGGCGGCGAGTTCATCCACCGGATCGCGGTCATAGAACGGGCGCTGCAGATAATCCTCGGTCCAGATGTCCTCGCAGATGGTCACGCCGATGCGTTTGCCATGCCACTCGACCGGTTCGCAGGATTCGCCGGGCTCGAAGTAGCGGCGCTCGTCGAACACATCGTAGGTGGGCAGCAGGGTTTTCCAGAAACGATGGCGGATTTCCCCGCGCTCGAGCCAGTCGGCGGCGTTGCGAAACGGCTTGCCCGGACGCGTGGGATGGTGGTGGTCCACGTAGCCGACAAGCAATGGAGTCTCGCGGATTTCCCCGGCGAGGTAATCGAGCGCCTGCAGGCATTTCGGCACGAACTGGGATTTGAACACCAGATCGCGCGGCGGATAGCCGGCCAACGACATCTCCGGCGTGAGCACGAGATCCGCACCTGCCTCGAGACACTCGCGGTAAGCGGCGAGGATGCGTTTGGCGTTGCCGGGAAAGTCACCGACCACCGGGTTGATTTGCGCGATGCCGATCTTCATGGGGCGCGCAAGGGAACACCGGAGCCGGATGCAGGCAAAAGGAAAAAACCATTAACTTTCCCGGCCGCAATGCCGGGCGGCAGGCGCGTTTCCACTCACATCCGCCCTTGCCGTGCGGGCCGGGGGCGGATTGAATCCCGCCCCCACCGGCATGTATCTGCTGAAAAAAGTCATCCAGCTCCGGGAAAACTCCCACCCGGATCACGAAAAGCCGTTTCTCGAGCACCTCGAGGATCTGCGGGTGATGATCACGCGCGTCGTCGTCACCCTGATCGTCTCAATGGTGGTGTGCTTCATGTTCCAGAAGCAACTGATGGAAGTGCTGCGCCGGCCGGTGGAACAGGTGTGGATCACCCAACTGCAGGAGAAACTGCCGCAAGACACCGCGGAAGCCCCCAAGCCACTGGACGTGGACGCATGGGAGCAGGCCAAATCGCTCGAACATGCGGCCGCCGGGCTGGATGCCGGGCAGCGTGAGTTGTTCTATCAATCCAGCGATCCGGAGTCCGCCTTTCACGCAAAGTCAGTGGCGCTGCTGCGCGCCGTGCTCGCGCTGCCGGAGGAGAACCGCGCGGATTTCCTCGCCGCGCTGGACGTGCCGGCGGATCTGAGGCGGCAGGTGGAGGCCTTGGTGAAATCCGCGCCAAGCCCCGAGGTGGACGGCCGCGGCAATCTCCGGCTGATGTCCGCGCTCAAGCCAACGGAAACATTCATGCTCTCGATGAAGCTGTCGTTTTTCGCGGGCATCATCGT
This sequence comes from Verrucomicrobiaceae bacterium, assembly GCA_003820635.1. The sequence goes on from RPOS01000054.1 coordinate 2,616, forward strand.
GGCCTTTCCGCTGCTGTTGATGTTCGTGCTGCAGTTTGTGCTGCCCGGCCTGCACGCCAACGAGAAGCGCCTGTTGTGGCCGGCGATGCTGGTGGGCTTCGGGTTGTTTCTCGGCGGCGTGCTCTTCGCCTACTATGCGGTGCTGCCGCGGGCGCTGTTGTTTTTCTACGAATGGAGCGGGAATCTCGGGGTTTCCAACGATTGGCGGATCGGCGAATACATATCCTTCGCCACGCAGTTCACGCTGCTCTTCGGCCTGTCCTTCGAGCTGCCGGTGGTGGTGATGGTGTTCGTGAAACTCGGCCTGTTGAGTTATGAGACCATGTCCCGCACGCGGTCTTACGCCATCCTGGGCATCTTCGTCACCGCGGCCATACTCACCCCCACGCCGGACGCCTTCACGCTGGTGCTCATGGCACTGCCGATGATGCTCCTTTACGAGCTTTGCATCTGGCTCGCCTGGCTGGACCGCCGGAAAAACCGCATTGCCGAGGAGCAGGAAGCCCGCGAGCGCGAGGAACGCCTGCTGGCCGCCGGCCCTGCCGTGCCCCCGCAAGCGGATGATGCGCCGCAGCCGGACATCCCTGTGGATGAACCCGGCGATGATGGCTGGACCGACGATTACGAGCAGCAGGAGTTTCACGATTTCCCGGAGCTGCCGGAAACTCCACCCGCTGGGGACGACCCGCCGGACAAGCCCTGACGCGCCTCTGCCATGCCCGCCTCCAAAGCCTCCACTGAAGCCAGCACCCGCTCGCCATTCGCGGGCTGCGCCATCCTCATCGCCGCCTTGCTGGTGATGGTGTTCCTGATCGGTTTTTCGACTTTCTCCTTGTTCCGCCAGTTCAATGAGATCGCGAAGTTCACCGCGGAAAAACCCGTTGAGCTGGAAGTTTCCCCACTGGAAGACCAGGAGGCCGCGCTCAATGACCTCGCCGAACGCATCGAGGCCTTCCGCCAGCAACTCTCCGGCGACGCCGAGGCCACACTCGCCCTCAGCCCTGCCGAGTTGAACCTGGCCATCGCCACCTACGCGCCCTTCAAGGATCTGCGCGGCACCTTCCGCGTTCTCAGCGCGGAGGGCGAGACGCTGCGCATTGCCATTTCCTTCCCGCTCAATGGCAAGCCGCGGCTGACCCGCGAGGACGAAAGCGGCTGGATCACCTCGGACCCGCGTTTCCTCAACGGCACCCTCATCGCCCGGCCGGCCTTGTTGAAACACGAAGTCGTCCTGAAGCTCGACAACCTCGAAGTCCCTGGAGCCGCCGTGCCGCGCGAGTTCATCGAGCAGATGTCGCCCTACCGCATCACCGAGCGCTACCTCACCCACCCCGAGCTCGGCCCCGCCATGGCGAGACTGACGCGCGTCGGCATATCCGATGGCCGCCTCGTCCTCACCCGCACGCCCGGCGAGACACCCGCAGACACCATCACCGATGCGCAGGTGGACAAGGCCGGCAGCCGTTTTTTCACCGTTCTTGGAGTGGCTGCCAGCTTGTTTTTGATCTTTGCCGGCATCGTCATTTTCCTCGGATTCCGCGGAAAAGCCGCACGCCAATAAGCCCCGCCGGAAAAGTTTTTGCATAAATCTCCATCCCCGCCTCGTTTACACCACACCATCGCAGGCCCCATGAAACCGCTCCTCTATCGCGCCGCATTGCTCGGCCTTGCCCTCACGGCCTGGTCACCCGCCAAAGAATCCATGGAAGCCGCCAAGCCTGCCGAAGCTGCGGAAGCCGCCAAACCCGCGGAGCCCGCCAAGCCAGAAAACCCCGAGCTGGAAGCCAAACGCAAGGAGCAGGAAGCCCTCTCCATCGACAACAAACTCGAAGCCGAACGCCTCACCAAGGCCACCAATACCATGCGTGCCGAGGTCGCCCGCCTCAAGCTGGAGCGCGAGCTCATGACCGAGACGCTCGCTCTGGAAGACACCCGCCGCCAGGCCGCCCTCAAGCAGGAACTCGCCCAGCTGGAAGCCGAAAAAGAACGCATCTCCCGCGAAAACGACCTCGCCAAGACCCGCGCCGAAAAACTCACCAACGACCTCAAGGTCGCCCAGACCGAGGCCTCGCTGGAAATCACCCGGCTTCAGAATGAAATCACCCGTTTCGATACCGAGGCCAAGCGCGAGAGCTACGCGGACTCCAAGCCCGTCTATGTGAAAAATCCGCTGCGCGAGGACGGCACCCTCGTCATTTCCGACCGCCGTATCCCCCTCAACGGCATGATCTCCACCAACACTGCGGACTTCATCACCAACCGCATCGACTACTGGAACAACAAGGACCGCGAACTGCCCATCTTCATCGTCATCGACTCTTCGCCAGGCGGCTCCGTGATGGCCGGCTACCGGATTCTCAAGTCCATGGAAGCCAGCGACGCACCGGTGCACGTGGTGGTGAAATCCTTCGCCGCCTCGATGGCCGCCGCCATCACCACCCTCGCCAAGGAATCCTATGCATATCCAAACGCCGTGATCCTCCACCACCAGATCAGCGCGCAGGTCATGGGCCAGATGAACCTCACCCAGCAGCGCGAGTTTCATGAAGAATGCACCCGTTGGTGGGTCCGCTTCGGCACACCCATCGCGGACAAGATGGGCATCACCGCGGACGAGTTGATCAAACGCATGTATGCCCACTCCACCAGTGGCGACTGGAATGAATTCGGCGAGGATGCCCAGAAGCTCAAGTGGGTGAACCACATCGTCCAAGGCATCGATGAAACCTCCTTCACCAAAGACCCGGATGCCGCCCCTGCCGCCAGCCCGGTCACACCAGCACCCGGCCGGCCCAACGCGCTCGTCGAGGAAATCGATGCCGATGGCAAGCCCTTCGTCTGGCTGCCACGCCTCGATCCCAAGGACGTCTATTTCCTCTACAATCCGGACGGCTACTACCGCATGCGGTGATATGATCCGCCGCACGTAGCGCCGCACACGTATCATGCTTGAAGACGACTTCACCTACGTCCTGCGCAAGGCGCTTGCGGGCCATCAACTCGCGCCTGCCGAGGCCGCCGCACAGGCCGGCATCGCCGAGCACGCCGTGCTTTCATTCCTGCGCGGCAGTTTCTCGGCCGAGACCGCCCGCAGGCTTGCACCCGTGCTGGGTCTCAACGCGCAGGCCTTCGCGGCGCACAGCACCTATCAGCCAAAGCCGCTCCCGTTGCCACAAATCCACCGGCTGGACCTGCCATTCGGCAAGGAACAGGTCAACGCATGGCTGCTCCAGGCCGGCGGCGAGTGGATTCTCTTCGATGCCGGTTGTGAACCACGCGACCTGGTCCGCGCCATCACACCGCACTGCGGCCGCCTGCCGGACCGCGCCTTCATCACCCATGCCCACCGCGATCACGTCGGCGGGCTGGATCATTTGTTAGAAGCCGGCGTGCCCGTCCACTCCGCCGGGCTGCCGGGCACCATTTTCATGAAACCGGGAGACACCGTCATTTGCGGCCCGCTCACCGTCCGCGCCTGCGATCTATCAGGTCACTTCGTCCCGGCACTCGGTTATCACATCGGGGGACTGCAAGCACCGGCCCTCGTCACTGGAGACGCGCTCTTTGCCGGCTCCATCGGCGGCTGCGCGTCACCCGGGCTCTATCAACAAGCGCTGCGCCACCTGCGGCACACGCTCGCCCCGCTGCCGGAAGCCACCGTGCTGCTGCCCGGCCACGGCCCGGCCACCACGCTGGGCGAGGAGCAGACGGGCAATCCGTTTTTGTGAGCCCGCGGCAAATCCGGCGCGGTGCTGGAGCCATCAATCCTCGATGCGGACTCCCTTCGGATCCCAGTCGATCTCCGGCAGCTTCATGTCGAGCTTGCGCAGCGTGTCCACCATGATGCGGGCCACGCACAAGTTGCGATACCACTTGCGGTCCGCCGGCACCACGAACCACGGCGCGAACTCGGTGGAGGTCTTGCCCATCACATCCTGATAGGCAGCCATGAAATCATCCCAGCGCTTGCGGTCCGCAAGATCGTCCGGGTTGAATTTCCAATGCTTCACCGGATTCTGCAGCCGCGCCTCCAGTCGCTTCTTCTGCTCCTCCTTGGAGATGTGCAGGAAAATCTTCACGATCGTGGTGCCCTCCTCCGCCAGCATCCGCTCGAACTCCACAACATGCCGCTGCCGGCGCTTCCACACCTCGTCCGCAAACAACCTCTTCACCCGCACGGCGATGATGTCCTCATAATGGCTGCGGTTGAAAATGACCAGTTGCCCGCGGTGCGGCACCTTGGAATGCACCCGCCACAGGAAATCATAGGACAACTCCTCCTCGCTCGGCTTCTTGAACGAGCGGACGTGGATGCCCTGCGGATCGATGTGCGAGAACACATGCTTGATGCAGCCGTCCTTGCCGCCGGTGTCCATCGCCTGCATCACCACCAGCACGCGATGCTTGTTCTGCGCGTAGAGCATTTTCTGCATCTCCTGGAGCTGGTCCTGCAAAACGCGGAACTGCGCTTCGAACTCGGACTTGCCCTCACCCTGAAACAAGGTCTTCTCGCGGCTGTCGATCTTCGAAAAATCCAGCTTGCCGCCGGGTTTCACCCAATATCTTTCCAACGCTCCGATCACTGGCATGTGCCGCTTATCCCGGGATCAGCCGCACATGACAAGCCCCGACTGGTGACGCTGTCACACATTCGGGATTGAACCCGGAGCCCGCACCCGCTGGACTCAGCCGATGCCGAAAGCCAGGAAATCCGCGATATCCGCGCCCGCACCGGAATCCCTTGCCACCGCCCTGCACATCGGCGCGGGCTCGGTTTCCATGATGGTGGCGGAACGGGCCGCCGATGGCACGCTCACCCCCGTCGATTTCCTCGAACAACCGGCCCCCGTGGCACGGGACATCTTCCGGCTCGGCTCCGTGAGCCTCTCCACCACCGAGCGCGTGGTTTCCATCATCAAGGGCTATCAGAAATCCATCGCCGAGCTCGGCATCGACCCCCACGGCATCACCCGCGCCGCGGCCACCAACATCCTCAGCGAGGCCCGCAATCATGAAACGGTGATGAACCGCATCCGCGTCTCATGCGGCCTGCGCGTCAGCACCATCGACGATGGAGAAATGACGCGCCTCATCTATCTGAAAACGCGCCGCCGCCTCCAGCACCTGCCGGCCATGCGAAAGGACACCACACTGGTGGTCCACGTCGGCCCCGGCAACACCCGCGCGCTGCTTTTCCAAAACGGCCGCATCACGCGCTACACCAGCTACCGGATGGGCACCCACCGCACCCGCGAGGCGGTGGAGGCATCCCATACGGAAGGCCCCGCCTTGTTGCGCGTCATCCGTGAGCACGCCTTCGGCAATCTCGCACAGCTGCGTTTTGACTACTCGGATGTCAGCATCGATGGCCTCGTCATCATCGGCTACGAGGTGCAGTCCATCGCCGCTCCCCTCACCCGCTCCAGCGGGGCATGCACGGTCAAAATGCTGCGGCAATTCACCGCAGAGGCGGCCGGCATGAGCGATGTGGAGCTCGTGAAGCGCTTCCATCTCGACTATCAAACCGCCGAGGCCCTGCTGCCCGCCCTTGAGATCAACCTGGCGGTGGCCGAGACATTGAAACTCGATGAAGTGCACATCCCCGGCAGCGATTACGAACAGGGGCTGCTGCACGACCTGCTCGTTTCCCGCGAGCTCAGCGGTGCCTTCACCGAGGACGTGCTGCGCTCCGCCCGCATCCTCGCGGAGCGCTACCAATCGGATCCCGGCCACGGCGAGCATGTCTGCAATCTCTGCGCCCGTTTCTTTCACGAACTCTCAGACATCCACCAACTCACCCAACACGACGCACTGCTCCTGCAAGTGGCCGCCATCCTCCACGAGGTGGGCACCTATGTCAGCCCGCGCGCCCACCACAAGCACTCGGAGTACCTCATCCTCAACTCCGAAGTCTTCGGGCTGGACCGCATGGACGTCACCATCGTCGCCCAGGTCGCCCGCTATCACCGGCATGCCGTGCCATCGCTGGACCACCCGGGCTATGCCGCCCTCTCCACCGACGACCGCATCCGCGTTTCCCAACTCGCCGCCCTGTTGCGCGTGGCCGACGCCCTGGAGCGCACCCACGCCCAGCGCGTATCGCAGATCGAATTCCGCCGCGAAAGCGGCAAACTGCGCCTCCGCCTGCCCGGCCTCTCGGACGCCGCCGTCGAGCGCCTCGCCATGGCATCCAAGGCAGACCTCTTCGAACAAGTCTTCGGCCTCGGAGTCGTCATCGATGAAGACAGTTGATGGTAAATGCTGAAAACTGAAACGCTGAAATCCTGAAATTTCCCACACATGCCAATTCCCTATCTCAACCGCGAACTGTCATGGGTCGAGTTCAACCAGCGCGTGCTCAACGAAGCGCTGCGCGACGACCTGCCGCTGCTTGAGCGGGTGAAATTCCTCGCGATAACCGCCTCCAATCTGGATGAGTTTTTCCAAGTCCGCATCGGCGGCTTGATGGCGATGAAACGCGGCGGCATGAAAAAACCGGACGCCTCGGGGCTCACACCCAGCCGCAATCTCGCCGCGCTGCGCCAGCGCATTCTCAAAATGACAGCGGACCAATACGCGCTTTTCAACGAAATGCTCGTCCCGGCGCTCGCCAAGGCCGGCATCCGCCTGTTATCGCCGGCGGATCTCAGCGTCGAGCAATCCACCCAGCTTGCCGCCACTTTCGAGGATCTCGTTTTCCCACTGCTCACGCCGCTCGCGGTCGAGCCCGGCGAAGCCCCGCCGATGGTGCCGGCGCTTCATCTCGTCGTCGCCTGCCGCCTGCTGGACCCGGAAACCCAAAGCACCCGCCACGTGCTCATCCCGATCCCTGACACCTTGCCGCGCCGCATCACCGCTGCGGATGATTCGGCGCCGCTTTCTTTCCTACTCATCGAGGAACTCGTCGCCGCGCACGCCGCACGGCTGTTTCCCGGAGAAACCGTCACCGCCACCACCACCTTCCGCGTCACCCGCAATGGTGACATCGCCGTGCAGGAGGACGACGCCATCGACCTGGCCGATGAAATGGAGGATGTGCTCACCGCCCGCCGGTTCTCAGATACCGTGCGCCTCGAACTCCGTGCCGACGCCCCGCGCGACCTCGCACGCGTCATCCGCGAGGTCACCGCCGCCGGCCCGCAGGAAATCTATCAGGCGGACGGCCCGCCCGGGCTCAGCTCCTTCATGGATCTCGCGTTCCTGCCGGACTTCGACCACCTGCGGGACGCGGATTGGCCGGGCCAAACCTCGCCGGCCATCACGCCCGGGGCCTCGATGTTTGAAACCATCTCCTCCGGCGACCTACTCCTGCACCATCCCTACGAATCCTTCGAGCCGGTGCTGCGCCTCATCGAAGAAGCCGCAGCGGATCCGGACGTGGTGGCCATCAAGCAGGTCCTCTACCGCACCGCGAAAAAATCCCGCATCATCGACGCCCTCATCCAGGCTGCGGAGAACGGCAAGCACGTCACCGTGCTCGTCGAGCTCAAGGCCCGTTTCGACGAGGCGCGCAACCTCGACCGCGCCGACGAACTCCAGCGCGCCGGCGCGCAGATCGTCTATGGAGTGAAGGGCCTCAAGACCCACGCCAAGATCTGCATGATCATCCGCCGCGAGTCCGGCCACCTGCGCCGCTACGTCCACCTCGGCACCGGCAATTACAACGAGACCACCTCCCGCCTCTACACGGACATCTCCTACCTCACCTGCAAGCCGGAGTATGGAAACGATGCCTCGCTCTTCTTCAATGCCGTTTCCGGACGCTCCAAGCTGCTGCGTTTCCAACGCCTGATACCCGCCCCCACCGCGATGAAATCCTCGCTGCTCGACCTCATCGCCGGCGAGGCGGAACGCGCGAAACAAGGGCTCCCGGCACGCATCGTCGCCAAAGTGAACTCCCTGCAGGACCCGGACATCATCGCCGCCCTCTACAAGGCCTCCCGCGCCGGCGTTGAAATCAAACTCAACGTCCGCGGCATCTGCTGCCTCAAGCCCGGCGATCCCAAGTTCTCTAAAAACATCGAGGTCATCTCCATCATCGACCGCTATCTCGAACACGCCCGCATCTTTCACTTCCACCAAGGCGGCGATTCGAAAGTCTGCATCTCCTCCGCAGATTGGATGACGCGCAATCTTGAAAAGCGCGTGGAACTCATGATCCCCGTCGAGGAGCCCGCCCTCAAACGCCGCCTCATCCGCATCCTCGACGCCTTTTTCCAAGACAACACCCAGGCCTCTCTCATCCTGCCGGACGGCACATCCCAGCGCCTCATCCGCACCAAGGGCCGCAAACCCTTCCGCGCCCAGGAACAGTTTTACCAGCAAGCCCGGAAAGCCGCCAAGGCCCGCGAACACGAACGCGCCATGACCTTCGAGCCGCATGTGCCGGCGGAGTGATGACGTCAGGACTCCGAGCCCGTGCAGGGTCACAAGATAACCAGAGAACCGTATTGGAACATCTTGTTCCTGTCCATCTAGGGAACGACCCGCCCCTTGGTAAATTCTCATCCATTGGCGGTCAATTCACGGCGTAAAACCCCTCGATTTCCTGTGATTGCTCCTCAGCTAGATCACCATCCTCCATGGCACGGCGGATTTTTCTCGTCCTCGCGCCGCTCCGCACTCACTTTCCCGCCGCCATGCTCAAGGCCGGAATCGTAGGACTACCCAACGTCGGAAAATCGACCCTCTTCAACGCCGTCACCCGCACGCGGAAAGCGGAGGCGGCGAACTATCCCTTCTGCACCATCGACCCCAACGTCGGCATCGTCACCGTGCCCGACTCGCGGCTCGCCGTGCTCTCCAAAATCTCCGGCTCGCAGAAGCTCGTGCCCACCGCCATCGAGTTCGTGGACATCGCGGGACTGGTGAAAGGCGCCTCCGAAGGCGCGGGCCTTGGCAACCAGTTCCTCGCCAACATCCGCGAAACCGACGCCATCGTCCAAGTGGTCCGTTGTTTTGAAAACGACGATATCATCCACGAACTCGGCACCGTCGATCCGATCCGCGACATCGAGATCATCAACTCCGAGCTGATTCTCGCCGACATGGCCTCGCTCGAAAAACGCCGGTCTTCGCGCGAAAAGAAAGCCAAGGGCGGCGACAAGGAGGCGAAGAAGGAAGTCGAGCTCATCGACATCATCATGCCGCACCTCGATCAGGGCAAACCGGCTCTCACCATCCCGTTCAGCGATGAGGACGCGATCATCGTGAAGGACTTCTTCCTGCTTTCCTCCAAGCGCACCATCTACGCCTGCAACGTGAGCGAGGACGAACTCGCCGCCGCCACCGAAAACCCGGACTCACATCCGCAGGTGGCCAAAGTCCGCAAGTTTGCCGCCGAACACAGCGGCTCGGAAGCCGTCGTCATTTCTGCCAGGATCGAGGAGGAGCTCAGCGAACTTTCGCACGAGGAAGCCGCCGAGTTTCTGAAAGACATGGGCGTCACAGACTCCGGTGTTTCCGCGCTGATCCGCGCCGTCTATCACCTGTTAGGATTGCGCACCTACCTCACCACCGGCGTGCAGGAAACCCGCGCCTGGACCATCCACGAGGGCGACAAGGCCCCCGCCGCCGCCGGCGTGATCCACACCGATTTTGAACGCGGCTTCATCGCCGCGGAAGTCGTCCACTACGACGACCTCGTCGCGCTCGGCTCGAAAAACGCCGCCAAAGAAGCCGGCAAGCTGCGAATCGAAGGCAAGGAATACGTCGTCAAGGACGGCGATGTGATCGAATTCCGCTTCAACGTGAGCAAGTGACCGTAGCGGCGGATTGTATCCGCCAAGCCTAACGCAAAGCCAATCATCGGTTTTCCGGCGCATTGCCTTCATGCTCGGGAACACAATGGAATACCCTGAAGCCCCACATTTGGGCGGCACGCCATGAGAAGCCTTCAATCGATGGCAAATCGCTGATTATCAGCTGCTTTCGGATTGGTGGTCCCGCCAGGAATCGAACCTGGACCTACGGCTTCGGAGGCCATCGTCCTATCCATTGGACCACGGGACCGTGCGCTGTGCGCGGCGGAGTCACTGGCTAACCGCCCGGTCTGGGGTTGGCAAGGAGAAGGATTGGAAAATTCCATGCAATGGGCAACTCACTTGCCCCCTTCGCCAACTGGCGACAAGCCCTCGGCGAGAAAGCCATGGCCATTTCCGGGCACAAGCTTTAGGCTGTTTAGTGGTATCATCTGCGTGCATGACCCCAGAGTCCCGGCCCCACCAGATGCCCGTTGAAAAAATCTTTCCCACAAGTATCAGGCTTACAGCCCTGCTCCGCATTTTTTGCTTGGATCAAACTACCCATAGTAGGAGAATGAATCACCTTTACACCACATGTAGCACAAACTCTTGATTTCCAAACAAAAACCCCAAGTTCTCGCCCCTTTTTCTCCAAATCCCGTCATTAAAAACCATGAACTCCAGCGTCCCCACCCTTGATGCCCCCGTCCGCCGCATGAACACGCCCGCCCCAAGCACCTCCGGCCTCACCTTTGAGCCCCGTTTCGCCAAGCCCGGGATCTCCCCCTTCGATGAGATCGAGTGGGACCACCGCACTGCCGAAATCACTGACGACAGCGGCAAGGCACTATTCCGTCAGGAAAACGTCGAGGTTCCGAAATCCTGGAGCGAGTTGGCCACCAAGATCGCCGTCTCAAAGTATTTCTACGGCGATGCCACACAAGGTGCCGACCCGCGCAAGGGCGGACGCGAACATTCGGTGCGCCAGCTCATTCACCGCGTCACCCGCACCATCAGCGATTGGGGGCTGGAAGATGGATATTTCGCCAATGAAGCCAGTGCGGAGAATTTCTATCAGGATCTCACCTGGCTGAGCCTGCACCAGCACGGTGCCTTCAACTCGCCAGTCTGGTTCAACGTGGGCCTCCACCACCAATACGGCGTGGGCGAGGGCCGCGGTGAGGGTGGCTGGCACTGGGATGAGGCGGCGGGCAAGGCCAAACGCGCCGCTGGACAATATCACTATCCACAGGCCAGCGCCTGCTTCATCCAGAGCGTGAAGGACAACATGGAGGACATCATGCGCCTGGCGGCGGCTGAGGCCATGCTCTTCAAATACGGCTCCGGCACCGGATCGGACCTCTCCACGCTGCGCTCCTCCCGCGAGAAACTCTCCGGCGGCGGCCGCCCATCCGGTCCCATGTCCTTCCTGCGCATTTACGACCAGGTGGCAAACGCCGTAAAATCCGGCGGCAAGACCCGCCGCGCCGCGAAAATGAACACCCTCAAGGACTGGCACCCGGACATTGAGGATTTCATCGAAGCCAAGACCATCGAGGAAAAGAAAGCCTGGGCACTCATCGAGCAGGGATATGACGGCAGTTACAACGGAGACGCCTACGGCTCGGTGATGTTCCAGAACGAAAACCTGTCGGTCAGGGCCAGCGACGAGTTCATGAAAGCCGCCACCGAAAACTCCGAGTGGTGGACGCGCCGCGTGACCGATGGCGAGCCGTGCGAAAAGAAAAACGCCCGCGAGTTGCTGCGCAAAATCGCGCTCGGCACCTGGACCTGCGGCGATCCCGGCATGCAGTTCGACTCCACCATCCACACTTGGCACACCTGCAAGGGCAGCGGCCGCCAAAACTCCACCAACCCCTGCTCCGAGTATCTCTTCCTCAACGACACCGCCTGCAACCTCGCCTCGCTCAACCTCGTCCGCTTCCAGAAGGCCGACGGTTCCTTCGATGCAGATCGTTTCAAGGCCGCCGTCCGGTTGTTCATCGTGGCCCAGGAAATCCTCGTGGACCGCGCCAGCTACCCTACCAAACCGATTGCTGAAAACTCCCATGCCTTCCGCACGCTCGGCATCGGCTATGCCAATCTCGGCGCGCTCATCATGAGCCGCGGCCTCGGCTACGACAGCGACGAAGGCCGCACCTACGCCGGTGCCATCACCGCGCTCATGACCGGCCACGCCTACGAGGTCAGTGCCGAGCTCGCCACCGCCAAAGGCCCCTTCCCTTCCTATCAGGATGCCCGCTACGGAGAAGTCACCCACCCGCCGGAACCCTCCAACGAGGCATCGATGCTGGAAGTGATCGAGCGCCACCGCACACAAGCGGAGAAGCTCGAGGGCCATGGCGATTGCAGCCCGATCATCGACGCCGCCCGCAGCGCGTGGACCGAAGCGCTCGACCTCGGAAAACGCCACGGCTACCGCAACGCCCAGGTTTCCGTGCTCGCGCCCACCGGCACCATCGGCTTCCTGATGGACTGCGACACCACCGGCATCGAGCCGGACATCGCCCTGGTGAAATACAAACTGCTCGCCGGCGGCGGCATGCTCAAGATCGTCAACCGCACCGTGCCGCCCGCTCTCAAGCGCCTTGGCTACACTCCGGATGAGATCGCCGCCATCCTCATCCACATCGAGAAATACGACACCATCGAGGACGTGACCGACCCGAACACCGGGAAAACCGTTAGAAGCGGGCTCCGGGCGGAGCACCTGCCCGTGTTCGACTGCGCCTTCAAGGCCCACCTCGGCACCCGCAGCCTGCATTACCGCGGCCACCTGAAAATGATGGCAGCCGCCCAGCCATTTCTATCAGGTGCCATTTCCAAAACCGTCAACATGCCGCAGGAAGCCACCGTCGAGGAAATCATGCAGACCTACATCGAGGCATGGCAGCTCGGTCTCAAGGCGGTGGCCATCTACCGCGACGGATCGAAACGCTCCGCTCCGCTCAATACCAAGAAGACCGTCGGCATGGGCGGCGAGGCGGACGCCATCACTCCCGGCGCCGAGGATCTCGCCGAGCGCATCGCCACGCTGATCCGTGAAAACGAGGACCTCCGGAAAAAATCGGAGACCCGCACCCGCCGCCCGATGACGGACACCCGCATGTCCATCACCCACAAGTTCGAAATCGCCGGTCATGAGGGCTACATCACCGCCGGCCTCTATCCGGACGGCCAGCCCGGCGAGGTCTTCGTCCAGATGTCCAAGGAAGGCAGCACCATCGGCGGTCTGATGGACACCGTCGCCACCCTCACCTCCATGGCGCTGCAATACGGCGTACCGCTCGAACAACTCGTCAACAAATTCGCCTATCAGCGCTTCGAACCCAGCGGCTACACCCGCAATCCCAACATCCGCACCGCCTTCAGCATCACGGACTATGTCTTCCGCTGGCTCGGCTGCGAGTTCATCAAGGGCTACAAGGAAGCCACCTCGCCCGATTCCCACCAACCCGAACTCGCCATGCCCGAAATCGAGGAAATGGAGAAACAAGCCGTCAACCGCCCGGTTTCCGACCTGAGTCCCAACGAGGACCCCGCCATCGAACGCCTGCCTAAACCCGACCGCGTCAAAGCCGCGCTCGGCACTGCTTATATGGGCGTCATCTGCTCCAACTGCGGATCGGACAAGGTCATACGCGCCGGAGCTTGTGGAGTGTGCACGCAGTGTGGAACGAGCCAGGGGTGTAGTTGAACGGAGCGCCGGCTTCAGCCATGCGTTGCCAGATCGAATCGGCTGCCTCCGCATAAACCTCAAATTCCGGCAAACCATGATTGATCCATCAAACAATACTGAAGCACCGATGGCCGTGGAGAAGATCTGAGAGAGCGCGTGCACTTTCGCCTTGCCGACAGCAGGCGAAGTTTCCAGTGTTTCGCTGTTCGCATGATTACCCGGTTATTTTCAGCAGCACTGCGCGGAGTGGAGGCGCAGGAGGTGGAGGTGGAGGTCAACGCCCGCGGCGCGGACAAACCTCTGATCATTATCGTCGGCCTGCCGGATGCCGCCGTGCGCGAATCCTCGCAACGGGTGATCTCGGCCATCGGCGCCTCGGCCCTCTATCTCGATGATGGCGTGAAAACCGTGAACCTCGCGCCGGCGGATTTGAAAAAGGAAGGGCCGTCGTTTGATCTGCCCATCGCGCTGGCCATGGTCGCCGCCAGCCGGACCAGGCCCTTCAACGCGGACGATTGCTGCGTGGTCGGCGAACTCGGACTCGACGGCGCGGTGCGGCCGGTGAAAGGCGTGCTGGCCATCGCGCTGGAAGCCAAACGCCGCGGCCGGACGCGATTGCTGGTACCAGAGGCAAACGCTCCGGAAGCCGCAGTGATCGATGGCATCCAGGTCTTTCCCATCCGCTGCCTGAAGGATGCTTGGGATTTCCTCGAAGAGGAGCTCGTCATTTCACCATTCCATCTGGACCGCCGCGCCTTCTTTGATTCCCACCGCAGCTATGAAGTGGATTTCGATGAAGTGAAAGGCCAGCACCACGTCAAGCGCGCGCTCGAAGTGGCGGCCGCCGGAAATCATAATTTACTGATGGTAGGTCCGCCGGGAACCGGCAAGTCGATGCTCGCCAAGCGCATTCCCACCATCATGCCGGACATGACCGAGGATGAGGCGATCGAAACCACCAAAATCCATTCCATCAGCGGCACGCTCGATCCGAAGCGCGCGTTTCTAACAACCCGACCGTTCCGTTCTCCACATCATACGATTTCGGACGCAGGCTTGTTAGGTGGTGGCACCAATCCAGGACCGGGCGAAGTTTCGCTGGCGCATCACGGCGTGTTGTTTCTCGACGAGCTGCCGGAGTTCCGCCGTTCCACGCTGGAAGTCATGCGCCAGCCGCTGGAGGATGGCGACGTGACGATTTCCCGCGCGGCGGGTTCCCTCACCTTCCCCGCACGCTTCATGCTGGTGGCGGCGATGAATCCCTGTCCGTGTGGGTTTTATGGCGACATGAAACGCCAGTGCCGTTGTTCGCCGCGCCAGATCGAACAATACCGCCAGCGCATTTCGGGTCCGCTGTTGGACCGGATCGACATCCACTGCGAGGTGCCGCTGGTGGACTTTCGCGAGCTGTCGCAAAACACCGCCAGCGGCGAGAAATCAGAAACGATCCGCGCCCGGGTGGTGGCGGCACGGCACATCCAGCAGGAGCGGTTCCGCAAGTCCCGCAACACCACCAACGCATCGATGAACCCGCGCCAGATGAAGCTGCACTGCCAGATCAACTCCGAAGCCAACGGCTATCTGGAACATGCGATGGAGGAAATGAACTTCTCCGCCCGCGCCCACGACCGCATCCTCAAAGTGGCCCGCACGCTGGCCGACCTGGCAGGCTCGCCCGAGATCCGGCCGGCGGACATTCTGGAGGCGATCCAATACCGTTCGCTGGATAGGAAGTTGTTTGCCTGATGCCGCAAACAAGGTTCCGCTTTCGCAGTATAGGAGGGATATGGGATAGTCCCAGAACTGTTCGGCATGATTGGTGCTTCGCCTGCAAAAAAGCCTGGATTTGCAGTGGTTTGATTTGCCTGGGGGCGTCTTGAACCCTCACTGCCTTGCTGCAGGATTGAGTTTGCTGACATCAAGGCACGACAATTCCCGGGAGCGGCGACGGCCGCAATTTCCCGAATAGTCTCACTTGGCTGTTTTTTCGACTCCTAACAACGCGATGACCTCGTCGAGCTCCGCATAGCCCATGAGATACATCCGTATGAGTTCCATCGCCCGCTTGCCGGGGCGTTTTCCGGTGAAGGCTTGCAGCATCAGCGCCGCGATGAGCGCGCTGTAGATCTGGATGGCCACGCCTGCCGGGGATTCCGCCAGCAGGTGACGGCAGCCGAGGATGCTTTTGAGCCACTTGAAAAACAGTTCGATCTGCCAGCGGTAGCGGTAGATCAGCGCGATGAGTTCCGCCTCGATGTCCAGGTCGGTGGCCAGCAAGAGCGCCTTGCCATCCACTTCCACGCGAACCACGCGGATCGGCTCGCCCTGCCATTGGTCGCCGAGTTTGACTTTTCCCTGCCAGGTAACACCCGCCGCGCGGTCTTCCTCGCTCAGGG
>RPOS01000055.1 GCA_003820635.1 Verrucomicrobiaceae bacterium
ATGACCAACGGCATCATCGCCGGCTATCCGGTCATCGACGTCCATGTCGATATCCTCGGTGGCTCCTACCACGATGTGGACTCCAACGAGAACGCATTCACCATGGCCGCCATCTTCGCGATGAAGGATGGCTTCAAGAAGGCCAAGTCGATTTTGTTAGAGCCGATCATGGCCGTCGAAGTCTCCACTCCGGACGACTATCAGGGCGACGTGATGGGCGACCTCAGCCGCCGCCGCGGCCACATCCAGAACACCGAATCCAAGGGCAAGCTCTCCATCGTGCATGCCAATGTCCCGCTCAAGGAAATGTTCGGTTATTCCACCGCCGTGCGCACCCTTTCCTCCGGACGCGCGTCTTACGCGATGACCCCTTCCCATTTCGAGCAAGTCCCCACCAATATCGTCGAAGAGATCGTCAATGACCGGCTCGGTTAAACGATCGCTCGCCCTGTAGAACCACCACGTAAACCGTCAAGCAACCTCCACCATGGAAAATCAGAAAATCCGCATCCGCCTCCGCGCCTTTGACCATCGCGCGATCGACCGCTCCGCTCAGGAAATCGTGGAGACCGCCAAGCGCACCGGCGCCCGTGTCGCCGGCCCGATCCCGCTTCCCACACGCATCGAGAAGTTTTCCGTGAACCGTTCGGTGCACGTGAACAAGAAGTCCGCCGAGCAATTCGAAATCCGCACCCACAAGCGCCTGCTCGACATCGTAGATCCCACCGCCCGCACCGTGGACGAGCTCAAGAAGCTCAACCTCCCCGCCGGCGTGGACATCACCATCCGCATCTGAGTTTCCGCCATCAGGTTTCTCAAATTTCAAATTTCAAATCTCAAATTCTTCCAGCCATGTCACTCGGCCTCCTCGGCAAAAAACTCGGTATGACCCGCCTGTTCGACCAACAGGCAGGGATCATGATTCCCGTCACTGTCATCGACGTTTCCGGCAACACCATCCTCCAGACCAAGACTCCGGAGAAGGATGGCTACACCGCCGTGCAGGTGGGTTACGGCGACCAGAAGGAACAGCGCGTTTCCAAGCCGGACCTCGGCCGCTTCAAGAAGGCCGGTTCCACGCCCAAGCGCTTCATCCAGGAGTTCCGTTTCGAAAACGGTGCCGCCGTTCCAGAAGCCCACACCGGTCTTGAAACCTTCACCGCCGGCCAATGGGTGGACGTGATCGGTGAATCGAAGGGCAAGGGTTTCCAAGGTGCCGTCAAGCGCCACGGATTCGGCGGTCTCCGCATGACCCACGGCTCCATGATGCACCGCCGGACGGGCGCCATCGGTTGCCGTTCCACACCGGGCCGCGTCTGGAAAAACCAGAAGATGCCTGGCCACATGGGCACCACCCGCACCACCGTGCAGAATCTCAAAGTCGTCGCCGTCCGTCCTGAAGATGGTGTCATCCTCGTTTCCGGCGCGGTTCCGGGCACCAAGGGCAGTTATGTCACCGTGCGCGCCGCCAAGAAAAAGACCGCCTGATCTCAAGGCATCCGTTTAACTCTCAAGATTCCAAGTCATGTCCGCCAAGCCACTCACCGTCGAAGACGCCCAGGCCGCCAAGCTCGTGCTGGTCGGTCCGGAAAAAGGCCGTCAAGCCGTTCACGATCTCGTGACCGCCTACCGCGCCAACCGCCGTTCCGGCTCCGCCAATACCAAGACCCGTGGCGAAGTCTCCGGCAACAACAAGAAGATCTACAAGCAGAAGGGCACCGGCAACGCCCGCCACGGCGACAAGCGCGCACCGATCTTCGTCGGCGGCGGTGTCGTCTTCGGCCCTCGTCCGCGCGATTATTCCAAGAAGGTTTCCAAGACCGTCCGCAAGCTCGCCCTGCGCCGCGTCCTCGGTGACCTCGTCCGCGCCGAAAAAATCAAGGTGGTGGACAGCTTCTCCATCGCCGACGGCAAGACCAAATCCTTCGTGGCCGCCATCAACGCGATCACCGCGCCGGGCAAGATCCTCGTCGTTTCCAACTCGTTTGACGAGTCCACCTACCTCGCCGGCCGCAACGTCTCCTGGGTGCAGCTTGTCACCGGCTCCGACGTCAACGTCGAACAACTCCTCCTTGCGAATTCCGTCATCCTCGTCGGAGACGCGCTTCAAACCATCGCGCAGCGCAGCGCCTGAACCCCGGACCCCACACCGAGATCATGAAAGACATTTACCAGGTCATCAAAAACGTCCGCATGAGCGAGAAAGCCACCTTTCTCCAGGAGACCAACAACGAGGTCACCCTCGAAGTCGATCGCAAGGCCAACAAGCTCGAGATCAAACAGGCCGTCGAGCAGCTCTTCGGAAAAACCGTCGTGGGAGTCCGCACCGCCAATTATGACGGGAAACTCCGCCGCCAACGCCGTGCCGATGCCGGCCGCACCAACCACTGGAAAAAAGCCATCGTCCGTCTGAAGGAAGGCGAGTCGCTCGATCTGATCTGAGCCGATCCGCCGCTGCTCCAAACGTAACACTTCACCGTTCCGCGAGTCATGCCATTGAAAAATTTCAAGCCCATCACCCCATCCGCCCGCTACAAGAATCTCCCGTCTTTCGAGGAGATCACCAAGAGCAAGCCTGAGAAGAGCCTTCTCACGCCCCTCAAGCGCAGCGGTGGCCGCAACAACACCGGCCGCATCACCACCCGCCACATCGGCGGTGGTCACAAGCGCCATTACCGCCTCATCGACTTCAAGCGCGGCAAGCACGACGTGCCCGCCAAGGTCATCGGCATCGAATACGATCCGAACCGCACCTGCCGCATCGCGCTCATCCAGTATGATGACGGCCAGAAGTCCTACATCCTCGCCCCGCTCGGTCTGGAAGTCGGACAAACCGTCGTCTCCGGCCAGAATGTCGCCCCCAAGACCGGCAATGCCATGCCGCTCAGCGCCGTGCCGCTCGGCACCAACATCCACAACATCGAGCTCATCCCGGGCAACGGCGGCAAGGTCGCCCGCGCCGCCGGCCAGATGGCCGTGCTCTCCAACCGCGATGGCGGCTGGGCGCTCGTCAAGATGCCTTCCGGTGAGATCCGCCGCTTCAACGATCGCTGCTTCTGCACCATCGGCCAGGTCGGCAACCGCGACCACATGAACGAAACCTCCGGCAAGGCTGGCCGCACCCGCTGGCTCGGCATCCGCCCGACCGTGCGCGGCATGTGCATGAACCCGGTGGACCACCCGAACGGCGGTGGCGAGGGCAAGTCGAAATCCGGTGGCGGCCGCCAGCACCTTCTCAGCCCCTGGGGCCACGCGAAGGGCCAGAAAACCCGCAACCACAAGAAGACCACCAGCGTCTTCATCGTCGAGTCCCGCCACAAGAAGAAGTAATCATTTCCCAAAGCCTAACCGAATCACGCTCCCATGCCACGTTCCCTCAAGAAAGGCCCCTACGTCGATCAAAAGCTCCTCGCCAAGATCGATGCCATGGCCGACGCCGGATCCGACCGCAAGCCCATCAAAACCTGGAGCCGCAAGTCGATGATCACTCCGGATTTCGTCAGCCACAACTTCGCCGTCCACAATGGCAAGACCTTCGTTCCCGTCTATGTGACGGAAAACATGGTCGGCCACAAGCTCGGTGAATTCGCCCCGACCCGCATTTTCCGCCAGCACGGCGGCATCGGCAAGAAGTAAGCCAGCCCACGTTTCCCCGCGTTTTCCATGCGATCCACCATCCAGTCCAAAACCGCCGCCGCCGCCCTGCTCGGGCTGCTGGCCACGGCTGGAATGTGCGCCGCCCAAACGCCGGACCCGGAGCAACTCCAACAGGTCATCATCGACCTGCAGGAACAGAACCAGGCCCTCCAGCGCAGCCTCGCCGAGGCAAACCGCGGGGAAAAACAAGCCAGCGAACAACTCGCCCAAGTGCGCGAACGCCTCGAGGCGCTCGGCAAAAACCTGCTCGATGGCGGCGATGACCGTCTCGTCCAGGCCGCTGCCGACCTCCAATTGGCCAACGAGCGCATCACTGAACTCGAAGGTTCCGCCACCCGCCTGGCCTCCTCCGTCAACGACTACCTCCGCCAGGCGGTGGTCTCCGATCCGGATGCCCGGCTGCGTGTGGAAACTTCTTTAAGAGAGCTTGACGCTGTTCTCGGACTGCGGCAAAAGCCGCGGCCCGACGTGCGGTCCGGTTCTCTCCAACAAGCCCGCATCGTCAGCCTCGATCAGGAAAGCGGCATGCTGGTTCTCAACATTGGCGAAAGCCAGGGAGCCAGGATCGGCATGACCTTCCGCCTCTCCCGCGGGCAGCAGCCCTACGGAAAAGCCATTCTCGCCGACGTCCGCAAGGGCGTCAGCGGCGTGTTTGTCGAATCCCTCGACAACCCCGCCGAAACCCCTCGTCCCGGCGATCTCGCCATTCTCGAAACACAAGCCTCAGCGCAGTAACTCCTCACGTCCTCCTCCTTATGGAAGTCAAAAGCACCAGCAAATACGTCCGTCTCTCGCCCAAGAAGGCGCGCGACGTCGCCCGGGAAATTCAAGGCCTGCCGGTTTCCAGCGCCCTCGATATCCTCACTTTCACTCCCAAGAAAGCCGCCCAGCTCATCGGCAAGACGCTCAAGACCGCCATCGCCGATGCGGAGAACAATTTCTCCCTGGATACCGGCACCCTGGTCATCAAGGAAGCCGTGATCGGTGCCGCACCCACCCAGCGCCGCTTCAAGCCGCGCGCCAAGGGCTCCGCGGGTCCGATCATCCGCCGCTCCAGCCACATCTCCATCACCCTCACGGGCTCCGCCCCTGAGAAGAAAAAGAAGGTTGCCCGCAAGGCAGTCTCCCAAAAAACCGAAGAAACTCCCGCCGCCGCTGCCGCTGCCACGGAAGAACAAGCCTGAATCCATCTCTCCTAACACCCCGCACCGAACATGGGCCAGAAAGTAAATCCGATCGCATTCCGTCTCGCAGTCAACAAGGACTGGCGCTCGAAGTGGTATGCCGCCGGCAAAGACTACACCGACAAGCTCCACGAGGACCTCGCGATCCGTGGCTATCTCAAAAAGAAGCTCCAGAACGCCGGCCTTGCCCGCGTCGTCATCGAGCGCGCTTGGAACAGCGTGCGCGTCACCCTTCACTCTTCCCGCCCCGGCCTCATCATCGGCCGTCAGGGCAAGGAAATCGAAGTGATGACCAAGGAAATCGGCGACCTCTGCAAGGGCGCGCAGGTCAAGATCGACATCGTCGAGATCCGCAAGCCCGAGCTCGACGCCCAACTCGTCGCCGAGCAGATCGCCGTGCAGCTTGAGCGCCGGATTTCCTTCCGCCGCGCCATGAAGCGCGCGCTGCAGACCGCCATGGAATTCGGTGCCGAAGGCATCCGCCTCCGTTGCGCCGGCCGCCTCGGCGGTGCGGACATCGCCCGCGCCGAAGGCTACCGTGAAGGCAAGGTGCCTCTTCAAACGCTCCGCGTCCCCCTCGACTACGGCTTCGCCGAAGCCCGCACAGTTTACGGCATCATCGGCGTGAAGTGCTGGGTCAACAAAAAGGAGGACGACGGCACCGGCGGCAGACCGCAAGGTGGTCGCGGCGACCGTGGTGATCGCGGTGATCGCGGCCCACGCGGCGGCGGCGACCGTGGCGGCGACCGCCGTCCGGCACCCCGCAACTGACACATATCATTTTTCCAACATTCACACCTAACTTTCCCAAGGAGGACTGAGCCATGCCTTTGATGCCCAAACGAACCAAGTTCCGCAAGAGCCACCGCGGAAGCCGCTCTGGAAACGCCCAGCGCGGAACCACCGTCGCCTTCGGTGACTTCGGACTGCAAACCCTCGACCGCGGCTGGATGACCAACCGCCAGATCGAAGCCTGCCGTATCGCGATCAACCGCTCGCTCAAACGGAAAGGCAAAGTCTGGATCCGCATCTTCCCGCACAAGTCCATCACCTCCCGCCCGCCGGAAACCCGGATGGGTAAGGGCAAGGGTGCCGTGGAAGGCTGGGTGGCCGTCATCCGCCCCGGCAACATCCTCTTCGAAGTCGGCGGCGTGCCCGAATCCGCCGCCAAGGAAGCGATGCGTCTCGCCTCCTACAAGCTGGGCATCCGCACCCGCCTCGTCACCCGCAATCCGCACGCCTGATCCAATCCCTCAACCCGTCTGAACCATGGCCAAAGCCAAAGACATCAACGAACTCACCGCTGACGAACTCAACACCCGGCTGCGCGACCTCAAGCAGGAGGCTCTCAACCTGCGCCTGCAGAAAGCCACCGGCCAGCTTGAGAACCCGGCCCGCATCCGCACCGTGCGCCGCGAAACCGCCCAGGTCATGACCGCCCTCACCGCGAAGTCCCTCGCCTGATCCAACCATCCACGTTCCAACCGATTTCCACCATGAGCGAAACTTCCCAGGACACCAAGCACCACGTCCGCAAGACCCGCGTCGGCGTCGTCATCTCCGACAAGATGGACAAGACCCTCGTTGTCGAGCACGTCGCCCGCGTTCCACATCCGCGCTTTAACAAGATCGTCAAGCGTTCCAAGAAATACTACGTCCACGACGAGAACAGCCAAGCCAAGATCGGCGACCGCGTCCGCATCACCGAAACCAAGCCGCTCTCCAAGCTCAAGCGCTGGACACTCACCGAAGTGCTCACGCACTGACAATAAACGCTGAAATGCTGAAAAACTGAAAAGCTGAAATAGCTTCACTCAACTCATCAGCATCTCGCCGTTCCTTCTTAATTTCAGCTTTTCAGCTTTTCAAAATTTCAGCTTTTACCCCACTACTGCCATGATCCAGATGGAAACCATGCTCGCCGTCGCCGATAACACCGGCGCCCGCAGCGCGAAAATGATCGGCGTGCTCGGCAAACGCAGCCGCACCGCCTGCATTGGCGACGTCATCACCGCCCACATCCGCGACTCCATTCCCACCGCCGCCGTCAAGAAAGGCAGCGTCGTCAAGGCAGTGGTCGTCCGCACCGCCTATCCGATCCGCCGCGCCGATGGCTCGATCCTGCGCTTTGACTCCAATGCCATCGTCATCATCGACAAGGACAACAACCCGCGCGGCACCCGCATCTTTGGCCCCGTCGCCCGTGAACTCCGCGAAAAGGCGTTCATGAAAATCGTCTCCCTCGCCCCCGAGGTGCTCTGATCACTCCAACCTGATATTTTCATCCCCATGAGCCGCATCAAGACCCACGTCAAAAAAGGCGACGAAGTCGAAATCATCACCGGTAACCAAAAAGGCAAGCGCGGCACCGTGCTGCTGGTGAATGCCGAAAAAGGCCGCGTCGTCGTCGAAGGCGGCCGCCCCGTCAAGAAGGCCACCAAGGCCAGCGAGGCCGATCCCTCCGGCGGCATCAAGACCATCGACGGATCCATCCACATCTCCAACGTCAAGAAAGTGGGCTGATTCCGCCCCGCGGAACCCGCCCGCGCTTAAGCGCAAACACACACAACCGCGCTGACCCGCAAAAAAACAATGAGCACACCAGCACTGCAACAACACTACCTCGACAAGGTGGTGCCGGCCTTGAAGAAAAAGCTCGGCTACACCAACATCCATCAGGTCCCACGCCTCGAAAAAATCGTCGTCACCTCCTGCATGGGCAAGGCCCCGGACCGCAAGGTCGCCGTGGATGACGCCGTGGCCGAGATCGCCAAGATCACCGGCCAGAAACCATCCGTCACCTATTCGAAGAAATCCGTCGCCAACTTCAAGCTGCGCGAGGGTGAAGTCCTCGGTGCCCGCGTCACGCTGCGCGGAGCCCGCATGTGGGAATTCATGCACCGCTTCATCCACATCACCGCGCCCAACATCCGGGACTTCCGCGGTATTTCCTCCAAGTCCTTCGACGGCCGCGGCAACTACGCCTGCGGCATTCAGGATCAGTCGATCTTCCCGGAGATCGAGATCGACCAGATCAAGCGCCCGATCGGCTTCGACCTGATTTTCGTCACCTCCGCCCCGACCGATGCCGAAGGACGCGCCCTGCTCATGGAGTTGGGAATGCCGTTCCGCGACATGAAGAAAGCCAACGAAGTCGAGGCTCCCGCCGCAGTCTGACCTGCCACTTCCCAAGAACCATTTAAAGAATCACCACCATGGCAGTTCTAACCGATCCCATCGCCGATTTCCTCACGCGTTTCAAAAACGCCGCCCGCGCCGGCAACGAGGAGTTCACCGCGCCCTATTCCAAGATCAAGGCGGACATCGCCCGCATTCTTCAGGAAGAAGGCTACATCTGGAATTACGAAGTCGTCACCGGCAAGCGCACCGGCCTTAAGGTCAAGCCCCGCTTCGTGGACGGCCGTCCGGTCCTCACTGATCTCAAGCGCGTTTCCACTCCCGGCCGCCGCCACTACGTCGGCGCTGGAGAAATCCCGCGCGTCATGTCCGGCCTCGGCATCTCCATCCTTTCCACCTCGAAAGGCGTGATGTCCGGCGGCAATGCAAAACGTCAGAAACTCGGCGGCGAACTCCTCGCCAACGTCTGGTAAACCCATAACTCGCGAAAGGAACACATCACCATGTCACGAGTCGGACTCAAACCAATCTCGCTTCCCGAAAAAGTCGCCGTCAAACTCGACGGCCGCACCGTCGTGGTCGAAGGCCCCAAGGGCAAACTCGACTTCGATCTTCCCGAGGGCATCTCGCTCAAAAACGAGGACGGCAACGTCATCGTTTCCCGAGCCACCGAAGCCCGCCAGACCCGCGCCCTCCACGGCACCGCCCGCAGCCTGATCAACAACATGATCATCGGCGTTTCCAAGGGCTTCGTGAAGGACCTGGAAATCCACGGCGTCGGCCTCCGCGCCGCCGTCAAAGGCAAGGATCTGGATCTTTCCCTCGGCCGCTCCCACCCGCTGCTCCACCCGATCCCCTCCGGACTCACCGTCACGGTGAACGAAAACACCAAGATCAAGGTGGAAGGCATCGACAAACAGCTCGTCGGCCAGTTCGCCGCCGAAGTGCGCGGCTACTACCCGCCCGAGCCTTACAAGGGCAAGGGAGTCCGCTATTCCGATGAGCACGTGCGCCGCAAGGAAGGCAAGAGTGTCGGTAAATAACCTCCAACCATTTTGGCACCATGAGCACCATCAATCGCAAGACGATCCGCCAGCGCATTCACAAACGCATCCGCCGCAAAGTCACCGGCACTGCGGAGCGCCCGCGCCTCGCCGTCCATTACTCGAATCAGCACATCTACGCCCAGGTCATCGACGACTCGGTCGGCAAGACTCTCGTTTCCGCGTCCACCATGGACAAGAGCTTCGAGAAGGCATCGGCCAACGTCGAGAGCGCCCAGAAAGTCGGTCAACTCCTCGCCGAGCGCGCCAAGGGTTCCAACATCAGCGCCGTGGTCTTCGACCGCGGCGGCCACCTCTACCACGGCAAGGTAAAAGCCCTCGCGGATGCAGCGCGTGAAGCCGGCCTCCAATTCTAACGCCCTGACCCGACACACATCATGGTAACAATTCCAGACAACGAAACTCCTGCCTCCGTCGAAGCCGCAGCTCCCGCGCCCGCACTGGGACCGGTGGCCAATTCCGGCTCGCAACAAGGCGGCTATCAAGGCAACCGCGGCCAGGGCGGCGGATACCAAGGCGGCGGCGGAGGCCGCGGCCGTGGCGGCCCGCGCCGTGAAGAGCGCGCCGCCCCCACCGATTCCGAAGGCAACGAGCTTTCCGAAAAGGTCGTCTTCATCAACCGCTGCGCCAAGGTCGTCAAAGGCGGCCGTCGCTTCAGCTTCTCCGCGCTCGTCGTCTCCGGCGACAAGATCGGCAAGGTCGGCCTCGGCTTCGGCAAGGCCAACGAAGTGGCCGACGCCATCAAGAAAGCCAGCGAGGGTGCCCGCAAGGTGCTCAAGCCGATGAGCATCGTGGATGGCACCATCCCGCACGAAATCTACGCCGAATACGGCGGCGGCAAGGTGCTGCTCAAGCCCGCCTCGCCCGGAACGGGCATCATCGCCGGTGGCGGTGTGCGCGCCGTCTGCGAAGCCGTCGGCATCCGCGACATTCTCGCCAAGTCGATGGGTTCCTCCAACCACGCCAACGTGGTGAAAGCCACCCTCAAGGCCCTCTCCCAACTCCGCACCCGCGACCAGGTTCTCGGCTCCCGCGGCAAGAAGAAAAAAGAAAAGGCCATCTGACCGATCCGTCCCATCCGACTGATCTGACCGATCTAACAAAATCAAAGACATGCAACTTCACAACTACAGCCCCAACCCCGGAGCCAAGCGCCGGGTGAAACGCCTCGGCTGCGGCGAAAGTTCCGGCCACGGCAAGACCTCCTGCAAGGGCAACAAGGGCCAGAAAGCCCGTTCCGGCAGCGGCACCCGCGTCGGCTTCGAGGGCGGCCAGATGCCGCTTCACCGCCGCCTGCCCAAGCGCGGTTTCAACAACTTCGACTTCCGCGATGTCATCGGCGTGGTCAACGTCGGCGATCTCGACGGCCGTTTCGAGGCAGGCGCGCTCATCAACGAGGAATCCCTCCGCAAGGCAGGCCTCCTCAATGGCCGCTGCGACCAAGTGAAACTGCTTGCCGACGGCGAGGTGGAAAAGGCTTACACCGTAGAGGTGAACAAGGTCAGCGCCTCCGCCCGTGCCAAGATCGAAAAGGCCGGTGGCACGATCAAGGCCTGATGGCCCGCGCCGCTCCGCCCTTTTTCAATTCCTGATTTCCGGTGGGGAAGCGCTTGCTCGCTTCCTCATCGCGTATATAACCCGCGCGTCTTTTCCTTCATCTAACCCGTCATGATTTCCGCCTTCGCCAACACATGGAAAATCCCGGAACTCCGGGACCGCATTCTCTTCACCCTTGCCCTGATCGTCATCATCCGCCTGGGCGTGCACATCACGCTGCCCGGGGTGGACGCAACCGTCATCGCGGAGTGGCTCAAGGATGTGCAGAAGCAGGATCCCACCAGCCCCACCGGAGGCATCACCGCGCTGCTCACTGTATTCTCCGGTGGTGGTCTCCAACAGGCCGGCATCTTCGCGCTCGGCATCATGCCTTACATCTCCGCATCCATCATGGTGCAGCTCATGACGGCGGTGGTGCCCAAGCTCTCCCGCCTCGCACGCGAGGACGGCGGACGCCAGAAGATCACGCAATACACCCGCTACATCACCATTGCCATCGCGCTGGTGCAGGGGTTCTTTGTCGCAAAGTCCCTCACCAATCCCGGCAGCATCCCCTACATGTCCGGCATCGAGCGCTTCGGTAATCTGGTTCCGGATCCTTCCGCGATGTGGATGGTTCTCACTGTGCTGACCATCGTTGCCGGAACCGTGCTGCTCATGTGGATCGGCGATCAAATCACCGAGAAAGGCATCGGCAACGGAACCTCCATCATCATCACGGTGAATATCATCTCCGCCCTGCCCGGCGCGCTGATCCAGGCATGGAAATACTTTGTCACCGGTGATGCCGGCTCCTTCCGGGCCATCATGATGGTGGTGATGATCGCGCTGTTGCTCATTGTGATTGCGGCCACCGTTTCGATCACCCAGGCGCAGCGCCGAATCGCGGTGCAATACGCCAAGCGCGTGGTGGGCCGCAAACAATTCGGCGGACAAACGCAGTATCTGCCGCTCAAGGTCAACTACGCCGGCGTGATGCCGATCATTTTTGCCTCGGCAGTGCTTTCGCTCCCGCCGATGATGCTGCAATGGTTCTTCTCCGGCCAGCCATGGGCCACCAAGATCTATGGCGAACTCGTCGGTGGCGGCACCTGGTATTACATTCTCGGCGGCATCGGCATCTTCCTGTTCTCCTACTTCTGGGTGGCGATGATGTTCCAGCCCTCGCAGATCGCAGAGGACCTCAAGCGCAACGGCGGCTACATCCCCGGGGTGCGCCCCGGCAAGCCGACCGCTGATTTCCTCGACTTCACCATGACCCGCCTGACCTTTGCGGGCGCGATTTTCCTGACCTTTCTGTTCGTCCTTCCGGTGGGTGTCGGCGCTGTGGTCGGCCTGCCGCCCGGTTCGCTGGTGCTCCAGTTCTTCGGCGGCACATCGCTGCTCATCATGGTGGGCGTGGTGCTCGACGTGATGCGTCAGGTGGAAACCCAGTTGCTCCAGAAGCACTACGACGGCTTCCTGCGCAAGGGCAAACTCAAGGGTCGCTATGACCGCCTCAACCAGGGCAGCAACGCCGCGCCGCGCACCGCCATCGTCTATCTTTGGACGGTCATCGCAGTGCTCATCGTGCTGGGCATCACGGCATACATTTACAAGAGCGTCCATTGAGCGATTCAAACGCCAGACCGCTCCGCGTTGTCCTGTTAGGCCCGCCCGCCTCTGGCAAGGGCACCCAGGGGCGGAGACTGGCGGACCATCTTGGTCTGGCCTATCTCGGCACCGGCGCGCTCCTGCGGGAGCAAGTGGAAAACGCCACCCCGCTCGGAGAACTCGCCGAACCCATACTGGCTCGTGGCGAATATCTGCCGGACGATCTGATGTGCCGTATCCTCGGCGATTGGCTCGAATGCCAGACCGGCGGCTGGGTGCTCGATGGCTTCCCGCGCAGCCTGCCGCAGGCGGAATTTCTCGATGCCTGGCTGGCCGGGCAAGGGCAGCGCCTCGACGCGGCCATCCTGCTGGACGTCCCCTACGAGGTGCTGGTTTCCCGCATCCGCAAACGGGTGGAGTGCCCGGACTGCCGCTGGACGGGACAGGACCACCAGACCCATGCGAATGCTCAGTGCCCGGTGTGCCGCACGCCCGCACTGCCCCGCGCGGATGACAGCGAGGAAAATTTCACCAAGCGACACCGCGAGTTCACGCGCCACACCCTGCCGGTGATCGAACACTATCAGAAACTCAAGCTGCTGGAATCCTGCTCCGCCACCGCAACGCAGGACGAGGTCGCCGCCAGGCTCCTGCAACTTCTGCACTGCTGAATCATCCCCTGTTTGAAATTTAGTATTTTCCACATCATGCGCCGTCACCGCATTCCCATCAAGTCGCCCCGAGAGATCGAATCCATGCGGCTGGCTGGCGGTATTGCCTCCACCATCCTGCAGACTTTGGCCCGCGAGGTGGCGCCCGGCTGCACCACTGGCGAGATCGACCGGTTCGCCGGCGAGTTGATGCGCGAGCACGACTGCCGCAGCGCCTTTCTCAACTACCGCGGCTTTCCCGGCCAGATTTGCATCTCCGTCAACGAGGAGGTGGTCCACGGCATCGGCGGCCCGCGCCGCATCATGCCGGGGGACATCGTCAAGATCGACGTCGGCATCATCAAGAGCGGCTTCATCGGCGATAATGCCACCACCGTGGCCGCCGGGGACATTCCGCTGGAAACCAAGCGCCTGCTGTCCGCCACCGAGCAATCATTGTTCGAGGCCATCTCCCATGCCCGCGCCGGCCGCCGCCTGGCCGACCTTTGCGGCTCGGTGGAGGCCTTCGTCAAACCCAAGGGCTTCACCGTGGTGCGCGAGTTCGTCGGCCACGGCGTGGGCCGCCGGCTGCACGAGGAGCCGCAGGTGCCGAACTACCGCCCCAATGGCAAATCCCCGACGCTCATGCCCGGCATGACGCTCGCCATCGAGCCGATGGTCAACGCAGGCGTCCCGTCTGTTAGAATTCTCGACGACGGATGGACGGTCATCACCGAGGACCGCAAACCATCCGCGCATTTCGAGCACACCGTGCTGGTGACGGCCGGCGAGCCGGAAATCCTCACCGCCCGTCCACGTGAGGCGCTGCCGGAAATGTTCGGCCTGCCGCCGTTCTGAGCGGGTTGTGCCGTGCTGCCTGCCGGGGGGCGGACTTCGGTTCGCCAACTGGACCGTCCGGCGACTTGGCAGCCTGATCGTGAGCGTAAACCAATAGAAATTTGCCCGGCGGTTTCTCCTGAGCTGCCGGCGTGAATCAGCAGGCTGCTGCGGAGGTTCCGATCACTTTATTGACGCGACCGGCGATCACTTCGGCCAGTTGGCTTTCGCCTTCTTCGCGCAGGAAGGCGCAGTAGTTTTCCGCCACGGCTTCAAGGTCTTTGTGGTATTCCGGGCCGAGTGCCTCGAAGTCGGCGAGCGCCCGTTCGAAATGGCGGCGGGCCCACGCGCGGTCGCCGGTGCTGAGCAGGGCGAGCGCGAGATTGTTGTGGGACTGTGCGGTGTCCGGATGCTCCTCGCCCAACAGTTTGCGGCGGGTATCGAGCGCGATTTCGTGCATTTGGCGCGATTGCTCGTGAAAACCGGCGGCTTGATAGAGCGCTCCGAGATTGCTGGAAACAGTGGCGGTTTGTTCGTGTTCCTGGCCGAGTTGGGAATGGAGAATTTCCAGCGCCCGCAGGAAATAGGTTTCCGCCATGTCCAGATTGCCGGCAGCTTTGTGGAGGAAGCCGAGATTGTTGGTCATCGCCGCGACATCAAGCATCAGCGGCGGCTCGTGGAGTTCGAAAAAGCCGATGGCTTTCTGCCATTGGTCACCCGCCTTGTCCTCCCGGCCCATGCCATCGTAGGCGGCACCCAACCCGGCATGAAGGCGGCCGATTTGCGCCAAGCGGTCCGGACGCTCCTCGAGTTGGTCGATCGCCTGGCGGTAGTCATCCCGGGCGTGCTCGAAATTGCCGAGCTGCCGGTGCAGATCTCCGCGGAGTTCGAGCGTGGTGGCGAAGAGATCAATACTGTCTAGATCAGGCCCCAGGCTTTGCTGGGCCTTTTCCACGGCGGCGTTTGCCGCATGGAGCGCCTCGTCGAGGTCGCCCGCGGCACGGAGGGTTTCCACGCGGTCCTGCAAAATGCCGATGAGGGTGGCGGTAGGGGAGTCCATCGTTAGGGAAGGGTGTATCTGGAGTTACTATCGCTGCTTTCCTTCGGCTGACGAGCTCAAATCATCGCTTTTGGAAAGTCTTTCGAGCAGCTCGCCGCGCGTGGATGGCAGGCTGCCGAGTGCATCGCGCAGGGAAAAGTGCGCCTGGCGCTGGTCGTGGGAAATTCCGAGCAGTCGCGCCAATTCACGCTCGTAGTGGCGCAGCGCCCGTGCGCCGGGCTCATTTCGTTCCACGTGATCGAGCGCGCGGCCCAGAAGATCGTAAAGTCCGGGCTCCGGATGCTCCGGCTCCACTGCGGATTCCAAGAGCTGGCAACAATACGCCGCGAAAAGTGTGGAGCTGTAGTTTCTCCGCAGTCCCTCGCGCCAATGCCGGATGGAAACCTCCCGCAGCGCGTGCAGCTCACCGCGTTTCGCCCGCTGGAAAACGATCTCGCCACCGAAAAACAAGTCGAGCTGCCCCGCGAACGGGCTCTTCGGCCGCCGCGCGCCCTTCGCCACCGTCTTGATCAAGCCGTGCTCCTCGGTGAACCAATGGACGATCAGGCTGCTATCCGTCAGCCGGGTGAGGCGGATGATCGTGGCCTGCGTCGGGTGCACGGCCGCACGCTCGGAGAATTCGCGTGGTTTGGCGATGCAATTTCCGCGTGGTGCGTGGAGCCATCGGTCACTCGTAAACGCCGAAGTCGTGCGCGGCGCGGACCAGCGCATGGATGTTCTCCGGCGGCGTGCCGGCCGGGATGGCGCAGCCGGCATTGAGAATGAACCCGCCTCCGGGTTTCCAGATTTCAATGAGGCGGCGCGCACCTGGTCGGCCGTGCCGCGGGCAACGAGGCCGCTCGGATCGATATTTCCGAAAAGGACGTGGTTCTTGCCAACGGTGCTCTTGGCAAGTGCGGCGTTGGTCTTGTAGTCGAGCTCGAAGCCGCAGAAATCATAAGCGCCGAGCGATTCCTGGATGCGCGTGGTATCGCCGCAAATGTGGATGACGGTGAAAAGGCCCTCGGCGGCGACTTCGCGCACGAGTCGTTCCTCGAAGGGTCGCGAGAATTGCTCGAACATCGCGGGCGAAATTACATCCGGCCCGCTGAAGCTGTCGCCCAGCGAGGTGAAATGCGCGCCAGCTGCGGCGACCGCGCGATGAACCGCCAGATGGCTTTGATGACAGACTTCCAACAAGCGCGTGATGTCCGGGTTTTCCGGTTCCTCGGCCAAGTCCATGAGAAAGTCCTCGCTGCCTCGCAGCAGGCAGGCCAGGGAGAACGGGCCCTGGTCGCAGTTGCCACGAATGGAGATCTCCGAGCCCACGGCTTTCGCAAGAATGCGCACGGCTTCCAACAACACCGGAATCCGCCCGTCCCGCGTGGAATCCACGGGTTTCAATCCGCCAACCTCTTCAAGGCTCCGGATCCGTGCGGTATTGCCACATGCTGACTCCGGCCTCCCGCGCGG
This sequence comes from Verrucomicrobiaceae bacterium, assembly GCA_003820635.1. Next base: position 16,193 of record RPOS01000055.1, read on the forward strand.
CGGCCAGGAAATTGTGGAGGCAAACCGGCACCCGGTCTGGCAGGCGGCCCTTGATGACGGCATCGACGCGTTGTTTGGAATTCATGGCATGAATGGGTGTGAGAAAACTCAGCGCGCGGGGTGCTGCAACTGCGGTTGGTGTTGGTAGGACGGATCTTTTTCCTGAAGCGCCTGGATGGCGGCAATCTCTGTCCGAACAGCGACAAGACCATCCGGGCAAGGCGGAGATCGTGGCGGATCAGCGCATGGAGTTTGCCAAGATTGTAGCAAGGCACCGCCGCATACATGTGATGCTCGGTGTGATAGTTCATCTGCCAGTAATGGAAGCGCGTCACCGGATGGAGGGCGAAGGTGCGGCAGCACAGACGGAAGTCCGGCACATGATCCTGCAGCCCGATGTGCTGCGTGTTGTTGCATAGGAAAAACAGCCAGCCTCCATAAAACGGCGCGAGCGTGACCAGCACCGGAATGATCCACTGGCCGCTTGCCAGTGATGCCGCCGCGATCAGTCCGTGACCTAACAGGATAATGCGTGCCCAGCGCACCGGAACCCTGCGCTTTCCACGCGGCCACCGGATCAATGAAACCCGTCAGCAAGAAGTGGCGGACCATCAGGCGCAGCGGCAGCACCACCTCCAAGTCATCGGGAGGATGCAGCGTGTAGCGGTGGTGCCGCGTGTGGCTTGCGTGGAAGGTTTCATGGTTGATCCATCCGAGAAACGCGAGAATATGGCAGAACAAACGGTTCAACCGATTGGTCTGGAAAACCGTGCCGTGGCCCATTTCGTGAACGCCGTTGATCAGGAATGCCGTCACCATCCCGTGCGCAAAAACCAAGGCCGCCGTCGCCAGCCACGGCCAGTGCCGGAATGAATAAAAGGCGGCGCATCCGGTTGCGGCGAGGATCCCCAGATATCCCAGGGTCTGAACCGCACCCTTGAGGTCGCTTTTCTTGTGCAGTGCCTTGAATTCCGCCGTGGGGATCGGTGTGCGATACCAATCGATCACCGGTTTCTTGCGTTCCTTGACGGTGAATTCGGCCAGTGATTCCGGTTCAGGGCCCGGCTGCTCGGGGATGCTCATGTGAGAAATCATGGCAGCATCATCCGATGTTTGCTTTCGATCCGATAGTGCGATGCAAAATTGAACATGCCTACAACCCGCCAACTCTTCGCCCGCGCCCGGATCGTCATGCGCCCCGCATCCGGAGCCCTGCGGGGCCGGCTCCAGCTGGGCCGCTACAATTACATCTCCGCAAAATCCGGCCTGCGCGAACACCGGCACCGCAGCGCCATCGAGATCTGCTTCCTCGTCAAAGGGCGGCAGACCTACCGCGTCGGCGGGGAATACCACTCCCTGCGCGGCGGCGATGTATTTGTCACTTTTCCTGACGAAACCCACAGCACAGGCGGTCTGCCCGAGGGAAAGGGAATCCTCTATTGGATGGTGTTGGCCATGCCGGAAAAAGGACGTTCATTTCTCGGTCTGCCGGATCAGGAAGGCGCGGCGTTGGCGCGGGCGCTGCGCGGCCTGGGCCGCCGCCATTTCCGTGGATCTCCCAAGATGAAGGAGCATCTCGATGCCTTCACGCGGATATTCCACGAATCCCGCGGAGCTCTCCGCTCGTGTGCCATGACGAACCATGCCGCGGCCTTTCTGCTGGAGGTGCTCGCCTGCGAGCGCATGCCGGATTCCGCGAAACCCGCACGCTCGCTGGCACCCGTCCTGGAGCACATCCGCAGCAATCCCGGCGAGGCGCCGGGCATTCCCGAACTCGCAAGGCGCGCAGGCTTTTCCGAAGCCAGATTCAAGGCCCGCTTCAAGCAGGAAACCGGCATTCCCCCCGGCGAATTCGTCCTGCGGACCCGCATCGATGAGGCCCGACGCCGGCTTATCGCGGGCCGCGATCCGATCACCCGCATCGCCTTCGATCTCGGATTTTCCAGTTCCCAATACTTCGCCACCGTATTCCGGCGCTTCACCGGCATGAGTCCGAGTGAGTTTGGAGCGTGAAAAATCCCGTTTGGCCTTTTTTCCCAACAAGAGTCCTGCATTTACCCCCTTGTTTTTAAGGGATGAGTGGGGGTTGGCGAAAAAAACCAAAAAACTTTCACAAAATGGATTGACGTGGGTAGGTGATGGGCCGTAGCTTCGCGGGCCGCCACGAAGCAGGGCGGCCGAGAGACAGTCTGTCGATCGCGGTGCTGCTGAGAAGCAACCCACCCGATCGGCTTTTTAGTCCCCTCGAAGGA
>RPOS01000056.1 GCA_003820635.1 Verrucomicrobiaceae bacterium
AAAGCTGAAATTTTGAAAACTGAAATGCTGAAATCAACCGACTTCGATCATCGGCTCGGGGCTGCCTAACAGCCTGACGGTGCGCTCGGCGCGCGGCAGGTGGATGATGACGCGGGTTCCCTGCCCTTCCTCGCTTTCGATGGCGATCTCGCCGCCGTGCTCGCGGATGATGCGGCGCACGATGAGCAGTCCGAGTCCGGAGCCGGAGGACTTGGTGGTGCGGTAGGGCTCGAAGATAGCGCCCATGTGCTCCGGGGAAATGCCGATGCCGTTGTCCTCGATGGAGATGACATATTCGTAGTCGTTCACCCGGCTGCGGATGGCGATGCGGCCGCCGGTGGCGGGCAGCGCCTGATAGGCATTGCGCAGAAGATTGTAGAAAACCTGTTGGAACTGGCCGCCATCGACCTCGGCCGGCGGCAGGGATTCGGCAAGGGCCAGTTCCACCTGGATCTTGCGCGCCTCAAGCTCGGGCTCGAGCAAGCGCAGCGTTTCATGCAGCAGCGCGTGGAGGTCCTGGCGCTCGCGCCGCGGCAGCGTGGGGCGCACGGCCTGGAGGAACTGCTTGAGGATGCCGTCCAGCCGCTGGATTTCGCCGCGCGCGGTGGCGAGGTGCTCTTCCAGCGGCTTGCGCTCGCCGGGCGGCAGCTTGCGCAGCTTGCGGCCTAACAACTGCAGGTGGATGTCCAGCGAGTTGAGTGGATTGCCGATCTCATGGGCGACGCCTGCGGCCAGCAGGGTGAGCGCGTTGAGCCGCTCTGACTCCAGCGTTTCCTCGGCCTCGGCGCGGCTGCTGGTGAGATCCCGCACCAGCATCACATAGCCGAGCGTTTCCCCGGAACCCTCGCCGCCATCGATGGGCGCGAGATAGAAGTTGAGGAAACGGTTCTCCGGATAGAACAGCTCCAGATCGCGGCTGACCGTGCGGCCTTTGCCAAGGCTCTGCCAGTCCAGTCCGCGCACCTGCGAGGAAAGCGGCTGCCCCACCGCCTTGTCAGGATCCAGCCCGAAAAATCCGCTCGCGGCGCGATTCACGAAACCGATCACGCCCTGAGGATCAAGCAGGATCACCCCCTCCTGCATCGCCTCGAAGACTTTTTCGAGAAAGCCCTTCTCGTGGATCAGCCGGGTGACGATCTGCTGGACCTCGCCGGGTTCGACGCGGTCGAGCCTTGCGACCAATTTTTCGAGGAAGCCGGATTTCACGCAGAGTTTGCCAGTTTTCGGTTTTCAGTGTTCAGGAAGGGGCATGGAAACGATTTGCATCGTCCTTTGCACCTTCCCCTCCGCTGAGGGGGCGCGACAAATTGGCACAGTCCTGGTGGAAAAGCAACTGGCTGCCTGCGTGAATTTGATTCCCGCCGTGGAGTCGATTTACCGCTGGCAAGGCAAGGTGGAAAACGCCGCGGAAGTGCTGGCCGTCATCAAGACGAGCGCGGCGGTTTTTCCGGCGCTGGAAAAGGAACTCACCGCACTGCACCCCTACGAAGTGCCGGAAATCATCGCACTGGAACCCGCCGCCGTGGCTGAAAGCTACGCCTCATGGCTGCTCGGCAGCTTGTGAAAAAAAGGCCGGACGGGAAAACCCGCCCGGCCTGGATTGGCATGACTGCGATCAGAGGTCGCCTTCCTTGATGTCGATGGCGGCGTAATCCCCGTCCTTGCGGCGGTAAACGATGGACAGGCAGCCGCGGCGGGCACTCTTGTAGAGCACGAACGGGCGGTCCGAGAGCTCAAGCTGCATGATGGCGTCCTCCTTGAACATCGTGCGGATCGAATAGTTGTCCGGATGGATGATGTAGGGGACGGGATCATGTTCCGAATCCGCGGGGTGGTCGATCACATCCTCGGTGAAGAAGCGCTCTTCGAGATGGCGGATCGATTCATTGCGGTGCGGCCGGTTCTTCTTGAGCAGGCGCGTCTTGTGCTTGCGCATGCGGCGGGCGATTTTTTCGATCGTCTCGTCGAGCGCGGCATACATGTCCTTGCCTTCGGTGTGGGCCTCGATGGTGATGTGGTTGGCGCAGAAAAGAATGATCTCGGCGACATGCCGGTTTTTCTGAACATCGAGAATGGCCTTGGCTTCGATGATCCTCGGGTAATCGAGATGAAGACCCTCGATTTTCCGGTGCGCGTGCTCGCGGAGTGCATCGGTCACTTGTTCGTGCCTCACGGTGACGGTGATCGGCAGGTTGACGTTGGCGGTTTGCATAATTTTATCGTTTGGTTTGGGTGAATGGATGGCAGTTTCACCTGCCCTATCCGTCTTGCACTGTGAACGAAAAGCGGAGCAAACGCCACGTTGTTCTTTAAAAAAATTTCCGCATGGTTTGCGCGGCGGTCACTGCGGGCGCGGACTTCATTCCGGCGCGGTGAGCTCCTCGAAACTGGGAGCCCCATCGCCGGCAGCGGCGGGTCTTTTGGTCTCCGGCAGCTTGGCGGCGTCGAGCTGCAGCAGGAAATCATCGCTGGGCGTGTTGGCATTGCCACCGATCTTGACGGTGAGCCAGCGGAAGCCGTCCTTGGGCGGGCCGGTGATGGCATCGAGCCGGCGGTTGGAGCTGGTTTCCACCATGGCTTGGGCGATCCCGACCTCGAGATTTCCGCTCAGCCGGCGGTTCGCCTCCATGGTGAGGCTGCCGCGGATGGCCAGGCGGCCCTTGTTTTGGAAGTTGAGGCCATCCAGGGTCACACCATCAACCGTGCGGCGAAGCGTGCCGATTGCATCGACCTCGAAGACGGGCCGCTCGAACCAGTTGTCCTCCAGCACCCGGGCGAGAGTGGAAAGGAAGGGGAAACCATGGATTTCGACGGGCCACGAGGTGGCATTGCGGAATGAAATTTCGAGCGCGGCGGCCGACTCCGGGCCGGGCGTGAAGGTGAGGAAATTGGACTGTGGCGTCGGCACGCTGCTGATCCTGCCGGATATCAGGCGTCCCAGCTCCGGACCGGTGATGCCGGAGAGCAGGAAGGAATCCAGCCTGACGGCCAGACTGGAAGCGCGGTCCGAGGCATATGGCAAGACCGTGCCATCCAGCTCCAAGATGCCACGGTTGTCGCTTTCATCGAGCAGGCGCATACCGACGATATCAATCTCCGTGCCGCGGAATTCGATGTGCGAGCGGTCGAGCCGGGCTGCAGGCCAGCCGCGCGCGGTGATGAAGCCGCGATTGAGCAGAAGTTGGGGACGGCCATTGGCATTGTCCGGCTGGAACGAGCCTTCCGAATCCCGGAGCGAAACAAGCGGCTGTGCCGGATCGCCAAGCCGCACCTGCAACCTCGGAATCGCATGGCGCCGGAAGCGCACCTGCCGCGGTCCACTGCCAGCTGCGGTGGCGCGCAGCGGCTCGCCGGCCTGCGGGCTGCCCAGCGTGAGGATGCCTTGGTCCGAGTTGACCTCATCGCCGATGAGGGATTTCCCTAAAAACGATGCGGGTGAGATATCGGCGGAAGCGCCCCTCACGTCGAGTTCGCGCAGCGCATTGCCTTGCGGCCAGCTTAGGATCAGCCGCCCGGCCACGGCGCGCGTGGGGTTGACGCGGAATTGCTCGAGCTTCACTTCCGCACCGCTGCTGGTAGCGATCATGCGGACGACTTTTTCCCGGAATGGCGCGCTGTTGGCATAGATGACGGCCGAGCCCGCTGCGAACAAGACCATCACCACAAGCGCGAGCACGGCCGCCACCTGGACCATGCGGGCGCGGCGCGCGCGCTTGACTTCGGTCATTTGCGGTTGCTGCGAGCGGCGCTTGCGCTTGCGCACCCGGATCGCCTGGGTGCCATCCGCGCGGGTGACCAGCTCGCCCTCGCTGAGCGGCTGCTCGTCGGGCGGATTTTTCAGGCGATCGATGATTTCATCGATGGAGAATTTTTCCTGGTCGCTGGGCTGAGGCATGAAATGAGCGGGAAAAGCAGGTTGCAGGCCACTTCAGCGGTCGCGATACGGGCGGCCGGTGGGATCGAGAAGTTCCACGCGGACGAGGAAAACGATGGCAGTGGAAATCGGCTGTCTGGCAGTGGTGGTGAACAATCGCCCGACCCACGGCAGGTCTCCCAAGACCGGCACCTTGTCCTCCACGTTTTGAATGCGGTCGCTCATCAAGCCGCCGATGGCAATGGTCGCGCCGTCCGCCACGGTGAGCTGGGTGTTGGTTTTCTGGCTGCTGAAAATAGGCATCAGAATCGCGTTCTTGGTCAACTCCACCGTGCCGCCGCCCAAGACAGCGCCAGCAAGTCCGCCGGATGCGGAGGTGTTGATCGGGCTGCCATAGTTGACGAAGCCGTCAAACTCGATGAACGACGGTGCCAGGGTGATATCGACATAGCGCTTGTTGGCATCTGCCACGGGCAGCACATCGAGCGTGATGCCGACGTCCCTTTTCTCAAAGGCCGTGGGCGTGGCCGGGGTGACGGGACTTGCGCCGCCACTGCCGACCTGTGTGGGTAGTTCCGGCGGCTCGTATTCGGTGGGATAGATGAACTCGCGGACGATGGCGATGTTGGATGCCTGGCCGCTGCGGGTCACCGTGGAAGGCTGGGCCATGATGTCCACGCCCTTTTTCCGATCCAGTCCGCGCATGATCATGCTCACCTCGCCATCGGTGAACAGGCCGGTGAGTGACATGATGCCGGGTGCCACGGCTCCGCTTTGCGCCGAGCGGTCCGGATTGCGGATCAGTCCGTCGATGCTGTTGCCATTGATCGCCTGGTCACCGGAGCGCAGGCCGTTGGTGACGACGCCGGGATTGACCACGGCTTCCGGGTTTGCCGGCAGGCCGGGCATCGGACCGGTGAAATCGCCACCGGTGCGGCCGGGCGTGTTGCCGACGGTGCCGCCCGAGCCAAAGACCGAGCCCTCGGAGTTGAGCGCGAAGGGATTGACCAGCCAGTCAAAGCCGAGCTCCTTCAAGTTCGTCTGCTCCGTGCGGATCATGGTCACATTCACCGAGACCAACACCGGTTCCGTCTGGCTGACGGCGTCCACGATTTGGGAAATGAAATCCAGGTTGGTGGGGGTGTTGACGACACGCAGCGTGTTGGTGGCGGCGTTGTAAGTGGCGGAGGCCCCCTCGGGGAATGCGATGCCTTGTTTGGCCAGCGCTTCCTGCGCGCTGAGGCGGGTGGTGAGCAGCCCACCGCCGGCGGGGGCATCCCCAAACGGATCCTCAGCCCCTGCGGCGCTGCCAGCGCCCAGGTTGGTGAGGAAATCCGGCGGCACGCGGAAGCTGCGGGTGAGCAATTCGTCCGAAGCGGAGCCCACCGGCCGGATGATCACGGAGAAATCATCCGTGGTGAACGCCGTGCCGGTGATGTCCGTGAGGTATTTCAGGACGGTCGCGAGCGGCACTTGGGCAAGCCGCAGGTCGAAACGCAGGTCACTGATGCGCTTGGCGGTCTCGGATTCCGGCGGGCCGAGGTTGACGGTGATGTTCACTCCCTTGCGGGCGGGATCCAATTCCACGTTGTCGCTTTGCGCGGCTTTCACGCGGATGAAATCCACGGCTTCCGCCAGCGAGGCCTGATCCAGCGCAAGCTGAGGAATGATGATGCGCTTGAGCTTGGATAAAACCGTGGCCTCGTAGGAATCCCCGTTGGGGTCACCGGGATCAAACGGCCCCACACCCAAGTCCGGCGCGGAAATCTGCGTTTCCCACGCGGCATCCACCTGGCTGAGCATTTCCGCGCGGGCCTGATCGTAGGCGGCGGCCTGGTATCCGCTCTTGGCGGCGGCCACCGTCTCCATGCCGCGGCGGGCCGCGGTGTTGGTGGGATCGATGCGCAGCACCTCTTCGTAATGCTTTTGGGCCTCGTCGAGTTTCCCGAGATTGAACGCTCCTTCCGCCGTGTAGAGCAGGCGGCGCACTTCATCCACGTCCTTGGCGTGCCCGGCGGTGAGCGCGGGGTTGGTGCGGATCGGATCGTCGAGTTGCGCGCGGAAATTGAGTGCGCCCGGATCATTGGGTGCCACGCCCTCGGCGAGCACCTTGTCCACGGCGGTCTTGGCGGCGGCCACGTCGCCCTTGCGCGCGAGGCCCCTGGCGTGCTCGACGGATGCCTGGGCGTAGCGCTCGGTGGCGGCCTTGCGGAGTTCGGCTGAAACTGCGGAGTCCGGAATCATTTCGCGAGCTCCGGCGTAGGCTTCCACGGCCTCGGAGTAGCGGCCGGCCTGATAGGCGGCGTCGCCCATGCGGAGCAGTTCCTGCGCCTCCTCCACGCTGGAACTGGCGGTCATGATGCCGCACAGCCATGCGGCGGCCATCAAGGCGGCCCGGCCGCGGATCGGGAAACTGGGTCTGAATCTCTCCATGCGGATGCTTGCGGCGTTGTGTAGAGCGTTCCGGCCGCGAGCGTAAGCGCAAAATCCGTAAAATTCATCTTTTCGCCGCCCACGGAAATTCCAGTTGGATCTCCATCCGGCGCGCCCGCCCGGACCTGCGCCGGAAGCATGCCGGAAATTTCTCCTCAAGCAGCGGGCGGATCCTCTCAAACCACGGGCGGATGATGTTCATGAGAAGAGTGTTTTCATGAACACTTTATCATGTCAAGCGAGGCTTTCCATCGCGGCCCGCACATCGCGTGAGATCTGCTCCCGCAGCGCTTCCAGCGAGAGAAACTTCATCTCCGGCCGCAGGTGCTTTTCAAAGCGGACTTCGAGATTTTTCCCATAGAGATCGCCGGAAAACCCGGGCAAATGGACTTCCAGCAGGCGCTTGTCCCCGCCGACGGTCGGGCGCAGGCCGAGGTTGGCCACGCCATTCCACGACGCGCCGCCGGCCTCGCAGACGCGCACCGCCCACACGCCGTCCGGTGGCAGTTGCAGGTTGCCGGTGGCGATGTTGGCGGTGGGGAATCCGAGTTGGCGGCCGAGCTGCTCGCCCCGCACCACCGGGCCGCTCACCGAGTAGCGCCTGCCGAGCATGCGCGCCGCCTCAGCGAGGTTGCCATCGTGAATCGCCTGGCGGATGCGGGTGCTGCTGATGCGGTCGCCCTCGAACATCACCGGCGGCACGGCTTCCAGCCGGAAGCCGAATTTCGCCGCCTCGCGCATCAACAGCGGCACATCGCCCGCGCGCCGGTGGCCGAAGCGCCAGTCCTCGCCCACCGCGATGGTCCGCACCGGCGCCGCTGCCAGCCGCCGGACAAACTCCTCCGCCGCCATCGCCGCCATCGCGGCGTCGAAATGCAGCGCGATGAAAAGTTCCACCCCCAGGCCGGCCACCACCTGCGCCTTGTGCTCCAGTGTTTCTAACAGAGATGCCGGAGCCTTGGCCGGCGCGATCACCTGGATCGGGTGCGGATCGAATGTCAGCAAGCCGGCCAGCCCGCCGTCGTTTTGAGCCGCCGCCACCGCCCGCGCGATCACCGCCTGATGGCCGGCATGCACGCCATCGAAGACCCCCAGCGCCAAATGCAGCGGTTGTCCGAGCGAGGCGAGTTCATCAAGCCGGCGGCAAATCAACACGCCGCGGTGATAGCGTCCGGATGCCGCGCCATCAAGCATCCCGTGAAAATCATCTTCCGGCGCGGAGGAATCCGGCCACCTCCGCGGCCAGCCATTCCGCCGCCTCCCACGGCACGCGGTGGCCGGCCGCCGGAGCGATGGCCAGCCTGCCGTGCGGAAGTTTGTCCACGGCGCGCCCGGCCAGCGCGCGGAACTTCGCATCGTTTTCCCCGGCCACCCACAGCACGGGGATGGCGATCTCATCAAGCCGCCGCCACAGCGCCTGCTGCGCGCCGAGCGACCAATCGACAAAACTCCGGGCGATTTCCCGGCGGCGCATCGCCAGGCTGCCGGATGCCTGCGGCTCGCGCGGCATGGCGGAGCCGAGCGCCGGCTGAGCGTTCCAATCGGTTAGAAAATCCTGCCAGTTTCCGGTGAGCGCCTTGCCCGCCCACACGGCATCCGCGGCGCGCCGGGCCTCACACTCGTGCGGGTCTTCCAGGCCCGGATGCGCGGAAACGATCACCGCCGCCTGCCACGGATGGTTTTTCTCCAACAACGCATGCAACGCCAGCCGCCCGCCCATCGAATATCCTAACAGCGCCCGCCCGACGCCGCGCGGAGCCTCTCCGCCGGCATCCGCATTAAGCGCCGCGCCGAAGTCCGCCAGCGGCAGCGGCTGGCACTCCAGAAAGCGCCACAAGTCCACCGCCCGCGTGCCGGTTTTCGCGGCGGCCAGCAGTTTCGCAAAACCGCGCCAATCCGCCGCCATGCCCACCGCGCCGTGCAGCAGCCAACATTCCATCGCGCCCGCCTCGCGGCGCTCGTCGGCCACTTTGGAGCACTGGATCACGGCTTGGCGAATTCCTGCTGCAGGTTGCGCAAGGCTTCCTCGACCTGTTGCCGCAGCTCGGGGCTGCCGAGCGCTCCGAACATCACGGCAAGGATGGAGGCGAGCATGAGCACCGCGAGCAGGATCATCAGCCAGTAAAGGATGGCGAGCACCACGCCCGCGCCATCGAGCTTCTTGTGGTAGGCATAGCCCGCCGGGCAGACATACATCCGGTAGGAAACCCAGAGGTTGAGGATCGGCACCAGGTTTCCGAGATACCACCAACGGCTCATGCCGACGTTTGCCAGGCGCTGCAGGCCGAAATAAAGCGCCACCACCAACGGCACAAGCGCCGCGCCGATGGTCGCCACGCCCATGATTTCCGGGCCGAATTGCTGACTCAAAAACGGAAGCCCCGCGGCGAAACCAATGTTCCAAAAAACCGGGAACAGGATCGTCATCAGATAGAAACTCCGCCGCCGCGCACCCGGCCAGCCGCCTTCCTGGCCCAGCATGGCGGCGGCCTCGCTTGGTTGTGGCGGCGTATAGGGATTCGCCGCCGCTTTCGCCAGATCCGGCGGCGGCAGGCTTGGCGCGGTGGAGCGTTTTTCAAACAAGTCCTCGATCTCCCCGGCCGCTTGCCAATCCGCCATGCCCTGCGTCCAAACCATGTCGAGGCGCGGATTGAGCGTCCCTTCCTGCGCCTTCACCCGCAGTTCAGAAAAGGTCACCGGTCCCACTTGTTCGCCTTCCCGCGTGAAAAACCATGCGTCCTGAGGCAGTGCATTCATGCCGCTTGGTTATTGGACGGGAGAAACCTTGTCAAACCCCGCCTTGGCACGGCTGGCTTTCAGATGGCGGCGTCCTGATCCACGGCGGGAAGCCGGCGGATCATCACCTTGTCGATGCGCTGGCGGTCCATGTCCACCACTTCGAATTCAAAGCCGCCGGCAATGAAGGTTTCACCCTCCGCCGGCAAGCGGTCGAGCCGGTGCACGATGAAGCCGGCGAGCGTCTGGAACGGCTCGCGCTCCTTCTCGATGATGGCCTCCAGCTCCGGCAGTCGCTCGATGACTTCATCGACTTCCATCAAGCCGTCCACGATCCACGCGTCCTGGCCGGACGGGCGCAGCGCCGCATGGTCGTGCTTCGGATCGCGCGGCCGCAGCTCGCCGACGATTTCCTCCACCAGGTCCTCCAATGTGATCAGGCCGCGGATGGTGCCGAACTCATCGGTGACGAGCGCCGCGCCCAGCGGCGAGGCGCGCAGCGTGTTCATCAGGCTGAGCGCCGGTTGGTTTTCCGCCACGAAAATGGGCGGGCTGAACAGCTCCGTCAGCGGCCGGGATTTGCCACTGGCCGCGCTTGCGAAAAGAGCGTGCAGCGAGACCAGCCCGCAGATTTCATCGCGTGAAGTGCCCTCGTGCACCGGGAAAACCGTTTGCCGGCTGGCCGCCACGCGCGGCCAGATTTGCTCGATGGTCTCGTTGGCCCGCAGGAAAAGAACCTTGGGCTTGGGCCGCATGATTTCCTCGGCAAGCACCTCGCGCAGGTCAAACACGCCCTCCACCATGCTGGATTCGCTCTCATCCATCATGCCGGTGATGATCCCCTCCCGCACCAGCACCTGCACCTCCTCGCGCGTCGGCCCCGTCGGAGCCGCGGCGGTGTCGCCCAGCAGCCGCATCACCAGCCGGGTGCTCAGCTCTAACAGCGAAACCAACGGCCCCGCCACCCGTGACAACATGGCCATCGGCCGGGACATCACCACGGCGATTTTTTCCGCATGGCGCAGGGCGATCCCCTTCGGCACCAGCTCGCCGATCACCAGCGAAAGATAAGTGATGCCGGTCACCACGATGCCGAAGGCGATTTGCGGCGCCCAGTCTGCGAGCAAGGGGGCCTTCGCAATCCACGGCGCGAGACCGCCAGCCAGCGCCACGCCGCCAAAGGCGCCGGAAAGCACACCCACCAAGGTGATGCCGATCTGCACCGAACTGAGGAAACGCTCGGGATTTTCCAGCAGTTTGAGCGCCACGGCCGCTCCCGTGCTGCCTTCATCCGCCAATTGCTTGAGCCTGCCCTTGCGGGCGGAAACCAGCGCGATCTCGGTCATGGCGAAAACGCCGTTACCGAGCAGGAGAAGAAGGATGAGCAGGATGCCAATCATGATGATTCATCTGCCATAGCGGCAGGCATGGCGCACGGAACTTGGCGGCAGCCAACCGAAAAAACCAGAAATCAATTTCACGCTGTTCAAAGAATCCGGCCGAGGATGCTCTCGTCAACTTTACCCAGCAGGCGGATGATTTTTCCCCGGGCGGCATTGACGATGCGGCTGCGCGCGTTCTCCGGATCGCCCCAATCCTCGCGCAGGGTGAGCTTCTGTTCGGCAAGCGGCACGTCCTGCGGTTCGCGGAGAAAGGCGCCAACATTCACCAGGATGAGAAATCCTTGGCGCACTTGTTCCGCCGGAACCCTGCCTTGCAGTGCCTCGGCGCCGGATTCGATGGCGGTGGCAAGGGTGATCGCGCTCGGAGCTTGCTCGCTCACATAATTCAACAGACCTCTCAGACCGTAAGGATCATCGATGCGAATGATCGGCATTCCGTGTGAAAGGATGCTCCGGTAATACTCCTCTCCGTGGATCTCCGTCTCGGTCAGATCCGGGAAGGACTCCCATCCCGTGAGGGTTTTGAGATGCTTGCGCCGGATCAGATAGTTTGCGTTGTCGCCACTCATGCGGCGCGCGATCTGCCAGTTTGTGCCGGTGCACAGATAACGGAGCAAATCCGTGAGTTTTGGAAACCCGAGGACGGAATAGTCCATCTCCTCCACCCGCGAGCGGAGTGCCTGGCCGAGCACGGTTGAGGGGATGCCGTCCTGATCGAGCTGGCGCTGGAATGACGGGGCCTTTGCGATGTGTTCGATCACCTTGCGGGCGGTTGCAAGTATCGCGTCGCGGCCTGATTTCATGGAAATCTTCGGAATAGCGGCTATCGCCTCCTCGGCGGAACTCACTGGCGCGCTTGCAGGCACGGCAACCGGCTTGGCTTTGGCGGTTTTCGTCTCCTTGGGTGGCTCCTCTTCATAATCCGGGGCTTCGATCCAGACGAAATCGTCGCAAACCGCGCGAAGCGTCTGGTTCGTGGCCTTGCGATAAGCCGCGCCGATCACCGTGCGGCCGTATTCGTGGAGCTTTTTCGCAAGCGAGGCAAATCCTCCATCGCCGGAAACGATCACGAAGTTGGTGATGGCGGGCCGCAGGTGGGCAAGATCAACGGCATCGATGGCAAGCTGGATGTCGGCGGCGTTTCTCTTGGCATCGCGCGAGAAACCGAACACTTGGATAGGATCGATACCGAGTTCGTTGATTTCATTGCGGAGGATTCCCAGCCTGGGATCGCTCCAGTTGGCATAGGCGCGCTGCACGGCGATTCTGCCGGTGAGCCCGGTGGCCTGAATGCGGCTGCGGATTTCCTTGAGTGACAAATCCGCCACCAGTTGGGCGTTGAAATTGTAGCCGCCCAGCAGGTTTTCAATATCATAGAATACCGCGGTGTTGAATGGTTCCTGTCCGGTGCTCATGGCCACAATAAACTGAAAATTCTGCTAGAAATTGCCAGCATGAAATGACGGCATCATGCACCACGGATGGCGGCGATGGCCGCGGCCATGTCAGGCGCGCGGAAGGTGGATGAACCTGCGACCATCACATTCGCACCGGCGGCATAACACCGCGGCGCGGTGGCGGCATCGATGCCGCCATCCACTTCAATGTGGAACGAATGTTTGTTGGAATCCCGCAACCGCGCGGCGGCGGCGATTTTTTCCAGCACTTCCGGCATGAATGCCTGACCGCCGAAGCCCGGCACCACCGTCATGCAGAGCAGCAGGTCGATCTGGCCGAGAAACGACTCCACCGCACCGATCGGCGTGGCGGGGTTGAGCGCGAGACCGGCTTTCAAGCCCGCCGCGCGGATCCGGCGCAGGGTTTCCGCGACATCGTGCCCGGCCTCCACGTGCACGGTGATCAGATCCGAGCCCGCATCGATGAAGCGCTGGAGATAATGATCCGGCCGGGAAATCATCAGGTGCACATCGAGGAAAATGTCGCTCGCCTTGTTGACGGTTTCCACGATGGCGGGGCCGAAGGAAATGTTGTCCACGAAGTGGCCGTCCATCACATCGAGGTGCATCCAGTCCGCCCCGGCGGCCACGGCGCGGCGCACTTCATCGCCGGTTTTCGAAAAATCAGCAGCCAGCAGCGAGGGAGCGATGACCCTGTCGCGAAATGTCATTTTTGGAATCACGGGCGCGATTCGAACCACGAAGCGCCCGGCAAGACACGGAAAAACTTCGCGTGCATCGCCCGCCGCCATCCATTACCCCTCGCGCGTGGACCACGAGGAACCGATCATCGATTTGCACAGCGACGCCCATTTCATGAGCCAGGCCCTGCGGGAGGCGCACAAGGCCTATGCGGCGGGCGAGGTGCCGGTCGGCGCGGTGGTCGTGCGCGAGGGACGGATCATTTCCCGCGCATGGAACCAGGTGGAAACCCTCAAGGACGCCACCGCCCATGCGGAAATGCTCGCGCTCACCGCCGCGCAGGTCTCGCTCGGTGACTGGCGGCTGGAAAAATGCACGCTCTACGTGACCAAGGAGCCGTGCCCGATGTGCGCCGGCGCCATCGTCCACTGCCGGCCGGAACGCGTGGTCTTCGGTTGTCCGGACCCGAAAGGCGGCGCGGCCGGCGGCTGGATCAACCTGCTCGAGGCCAACCCACCGCTCAACCACCGCTGCGACGTCACCTCCGGCGTGCTCGGCGAGGACTGCCTCCAGCTTCTCCAGAGCTTTTTCCGCGAAGCCCGGGAGCGGAAAAAACTGGAGCGCGGGGCCTCCAATGAAATGACGGATTCAGAAAATTGAACCACCAAGTCGCGACTCTGCGGTTCCGCTCCTCCTTCCCTGCGCTTGCAGTC
Source organism: Verrucomicrobiaceae bacterium (assembly GCA_003820635.1). The sequence continues at coordinate 13,259 of RPOS01000056.1, forward strand.
CGCGCCGCGCCCGGTTAACACCCAGCCGTGGCCGCGAAAGCAAAACCCTCATCCCCGGGCGCCGGAAATTTTTTCGCGGTGATCGGCAGCGATGACGGCCTGGTCCGGGAAAAAGCCCTCGAGCTCTACAACCAGCTCACCGGCGGCAGCGACGACGGCTTCACCCACGAAACCATCGACGGCATCGCGGACAACTCGGACTCCGCCTTCGAGATCTGCTCTTCCACCGTCGAGGCCCTGCAAACCCTTCCCATGTTCGGCGGCGACAAGGTCGTCTGGCTGCGCAACGCGAATTTCCTCGGCGACAACGTCACCGGCCGCTCCCAGCGCACCGAGGCCGGCGTGGACCGCCTCCGCGCCACCCTCGAAGCCGGCGTGCCGGATGGCGTGAAATTCCTTCTAACAGCCCAAGGCGTGGACAAGCGCCGCTCGTTCTGGAAATTCATCGAGAAGGCGGCGGAGGTGCAGAGCCACGACCGCATCGACACCAGCCGCGACGATTGGCAGGACCAGGTGGCCGCGCTCGTCACCAAACGCGCCGCGGAGCTCGGCCTGGATTTTGAAAAGGACGCGCTGGAAATCTTCGTCATGCTCGCCGGCGAGCAAACGCAGCAGATCGGCAACGAACTCGAAAAGCTCGACCTCTACCTCGGCCCCGAACGCCGCACCATCACCGAGGACGACGTCAACCGCCTCGTCCCGCTCAGCCGCGCCGCGGTGGTTTTTGAGATCGGCAAGGCCATCCAGCAGGGCAACGCCGCCCGCGCCATCCAGCTCATCGACCAACAACTCGAGGCCGACGAATCCGCTATCGGCATCATGCGCGCCTCGATCATCGGCACCGTGCGCAATCTCTACATGGCCCGGCTCATCATCGAGAAATTCAAAGCCCCCACCGGCAACTACAACGCCTTCTCCGGCGTGCTCAACCGCCTGCCCGAGGCCGACCGCGCGTGGCTGCCTCAGAAAAAGGACGGCAGCGGCGTGAATGTCTATCCGATCTTTCTCGCCGCCGCACAAGCCGCCCATTTCGAGCTGGATGCACTGCAAGACGTGCTGGAAGCCACCCTCAAGGCGGATCAGGCGCTGGTCACCACCGGCCTCGACCACCGCCTCATCCTCCACCGCCTGATCGTGGAAATCGCCTCCGCCCGCAAGTCCCCGCCCTCCCGGGCCCGGTGAAACCACGGCCGCCAGGCCGCAGCGCAACGTGTCTCCGGGCAAGTGGCTGGATGAAAATGCGCAGCGGCCTAACGCGCCTCGACGACGATCTTGATGCCTTCCTGGCGGAGGTTGGTCTGGAAGGCCTCGCTGATCTGATCCAGCGGGAAGCGGTGGGTGATGAGTTTTTCCACCGGGATGCCGATGCGTGCCGCGCGCTGCAGGAAATGATAGGCGTTCGGATATTCCCAACTGTTGTAGGCCCAGGTGCCAACCAGTGTGATTTCCTTTTTGCAAAAATCCTCGTGCGGATTGATCGAGGCCAGGCCGTTGTCCACGAAGAAGCCCACTTCGCAAACGCCGCCGCCGCGCCGGACGAGCTTGAAGATCGAGCTCGCCGCCTGCGGCACGCCGGTGACGGAAAACGCGAAGTGCGCGCCCATGCCCTTGGTCACGTTCAGCACCTCGCCCGCGAGGGTTTCGGCTGAGGGAAAACCGCGGAAGTTGATCGTGTGGTCCGCGCCCATCTCGCGGGCCAGGGCGAGGCGGCCGTCGTTGCCATCGATGGCGATGATGTTGTTCACACCGGCGGTGCGGATGATGGCGATGAGCATCAGGCCGATGGGCCCGCAGCCTTGGACGACCACGCGACTGCGGAAGTTGATCAGCCCGGTCTGCTTCGCCCGCTCCAGCGCGTGCGCCGCTACGGCGGCCGGCTCGATGAGCACGCGGAGGTCGAGGCTCATGTCATTGACCACGAAAAACGACGAGCCCGGCCGGATGATGAGATACTCGCCGAAGTAGCCATTGAAATGGTTGTTCGGCTCGTCCGGCAGCAGGCCGTAGATGCGCAGGTCGTCGCAGAGGTTGGCCTTGGACGGATCGTATTTGGCGATCATGCAGGCCTCGCTGGTTTCCAGCGTGCTGGTGACGATCTTGTCGCCCACGCGCACCGGTTTTCCCACGCTGTCCATTTTCACCGCGCCGCCGACCTGCACCACCTCGCCGGTGCCCTCGTGGCCGAGCACCACGGGAATCAGCTTGAAGGGATCGTTTTTGAAACAATGCACATCGGTGCCGCAAATGCCGCAGGCTTCCACGCGCACCAGGATCTCGTCCTCGCGGATCGGGCGCAGCGGAAATTGTTTCAGCTCGAGGCGTTCCTTTTCCACCAACACCGCCGCGCGGGCCGATGTGGGAATGGCCGCGCCGGCCGCGGTCGCCTGGCCGGTCGTGGCCAGCACGTCCTGAATGATGCGAGCGATGTCTGCGGGGTCGTAATTCATGAGAGTGGGGAAAATTTCAGGCTCAGACCGGCCGCAGCAGGTAGCCGGCCACCCAGCCTTCCTCGCCGCGGTCGTTGCGGCACCAATGCCAGCCGTGGATCTGGCGCACGGATTCCAGATGATCGCCGCGGCGGATCGTCAGCACGGCGGGATCGAAAGCTTTAAGCGCGGTGAAACGATCACCGCCGGACGGCGTGAGGATTTCCTCCGGCACATAGCCGTCGTTGCCTGCGGCATCCTGCGCCCAGACCCAGCCCGGCCACGCGCGGTCCGCCGGACCCACGCGCACCTCGTCGCCGGGCCGCAAGCGGATCGGATCGCTGTCGCGTTCCTCGTAATCGGAGTTTGCAATGAAGGCGGCCATGGTCCGGCCGGGAGGAAATCAGGTCCGCAGGGAAAGGCGAAGCCGGATTTTTCGCATCCGTTCACATCTCCAGCACAAACTTCCTCACCGGAAACGCCTTCCCGTTGATCCTCGGCTCGAAGTGATGGATGCCGGGATGATAGACGCGGGTGGTGACGGGCTTGAAGGAATGGCGTCCGGCGATTTCCCAGACTTCGCCCGACGCGAGTTCCCGGACGCGGCCTTTGAAGACTTTCGGACTGAGGCTGCCGTTGGCTTTGCGGTGGTGGATGGCATAGTCGAACATCACTTTCAACGGCCGCCGCGTGGCATTGCGGACCATCAGGCGATAGCCGAGGCTGCCGCCGGATTTCACCGTTGTTTCCGCGAGTTCGATGGCTTCGAGTTCGAGCGATTTTGCCGAGCCGTAGCCGTGGAATTCCAACGCGCCTGGATGCCCGGCCTTCAACAGCGTGCGGCACGCGTGGCGGGCGAGTTTTGCCAGGCGCGGATCGTCCGGGTTCGCCTTTTGCCAGCGGGTGAGCGTCTCGATGACCAGCTCCGGGTGGTGCTTGCTGAAATCGTTGAGATGATTCGAGACCGAGAGCCGCACGTAGTCGCTCGGATCGCGGTGGAGTTTTTCCAGCAGCTTCAACGTCGGATGCGGCGATTCCAGCAGTTCCGGCAGATTTCCACCCCACGGCAGCAACGGCCGGCTGCCTTCCGAGACAAGCCGCCGCACATGCTCGTCCGGATGCCCGCACCAAGCATGCAGCTGCACCAACGTCCGCTCCCGGTGCGCCCGCAAAAACGGCCGGATCGCAAACTCCGCGGTGAAACACTTAGTCATTTTGCTAAATAACTGCATCGCATCAGCGAAGTGTTCCGGTGCCAGACCGCGGCGGGCGACGATTTCCGTGAGCGGCCAGACGAGGAAACCGCGCAGGCCGCGGGTGTCCGCCTCGTCGGTGGCGAGGGTTTTCGCGAGGATGGAAAACAGCTCCGGCGGATGCGCGGGCAGGCCGGCTTCGACGCGGTCGGCGATGAGGTGCATGCGTTG
>RPOS01000057.1 GCA_003820635.1 Verrucomicrobiaceae bacterium
TCCGGCGGCCCCGGGTTCGACATGAGACGGACGGGGAGGTTCGGCTGGCGACGTATGAGGCCGCATCCAGCCCGCAGGGACTCTTTGAACAGGTTGTCGCGGTGGTGGCGCAGGGACTGCCGCCGCATCAGGATTTCCCTCTCATCCAGGGAACGGCGAAGACCTGGACCTGCTGGATTCCTCTTGGAGACTGTCCGCGCGCCATGGGGGGACTCACCATGCTGAAAGGTTCCCACCGTCACGGATATCTGCCGATCCAGCCGTCAAAAGGCGCCGGAGGAATTGCCGTGCCGCTTTGCCCCTGGGAGACCGAGTGGGTCGAGGGGGACTACGAAGCCGGCGATATCATCACTTTCCCCAGCTACACGATTCACAAAGCCCTCCGCTGCCAGGACAAGGAGCTCATCCGCGTCTCCCTCGATGTCCGGTATCAATCCGTGGACGAGCCGGTCGAGCAGAAGTCGCTTCTCCCGCATTGCGACCTTACGTGGGAAGAAATCTACGCGGGCTGGGGCAGCGATGAACTGAAATATTATTGGGAAAAAGTGCCGCTTTCCATCGTCCCCTGGGAGGACAGCTACATGCAGCCGTCCACTCGGATCTGCTGACCAATAAACTCATCTTATGAAAAACAACCTAACCTCCCGCGAGCGCGTTCTGCGCGCATTCCACCACGAGGAACCCGACCGGGTCCCCATCCATTATCTGCACAATCCCGGAATCCATCTCCGGCTGAAGCAGCACTTTGGGCTCGCCGAGGACGACGAAGAAGGCTTGCTCTGCCGGCTCGGCGTCGATTTTCGCGGGATCTACCCCGCATACTCCGGCCCGCGTCTGCATGCGGAAATTCCCGGGCTTATCGTGGATCCTGCCTGGGGAACACGGAACCAGTGGGTCGCCAACGAATCCGGCGGCTATTGGGATTATTGTGATTTTCCCCTCAAAGATGCCTCGGAAGAAGTCTTTGAGGAATGGCCGTTCCCGTCCCCCGATGACTTTGATTATTCGATTGCCGGGGAGCTCTGCAAAAAACATCCGGACCGGGCGATTTTCTTCGGGCATCCCGGATTTTCCGACATCTTGAACTCCGCCGGGATGCTGATGGGCGTCGAACAGTCAATGATGGACATCATTGACCCGGACTCGCCGCTTCAGCGGTGGATCGACCGACGGATCGATTCGCAGCTCGGGCAGATCCAGCGCACGCTCGAAGCGGCGGGCGGACGCATCGACTTCCTGTGGATGGGCGAAGATCTGGGAACTCAACGCGGGCCGATCATTAGCGCGGAGACCTACCGCGAGTTTATCAAACCGCGCCACAAAAAATACGTGGATCTTGCAAAGGCTTGGAACATCCCCGTGATGATTCATTCCTGCGGATCCAGCAGTTGGGCCTTCGACGAGTTTCTTGACCTGGGCATCACCATCGTGGACACCCTGCAGCCCGAGGCCGTGAACATGGCTCCCGCGTTTTTGAAGTCGCGCTGGGGCGACCGGCTGTCATTTCACGGCTGCATCTCGACCGCCGGGCCCGTTGCGACTGGAAGCGTCGAGGACGTCAGGCGCAATGTGCGCGAAACGCTGGAGGTCATGATGCCCGGCGGCGGCTATTGCCTCGCCCCAACCCACTGCCTCCAGGACAACTCTCCCACCGAAAATGTCGTGGCCATGTATGAGACGGCTCACGAATTTGGCCGGTATGGATCGCGGGGTTAGCGGATCAAACTCAGACTGCTGATGGCCGATTGCGGATCCGGCTTGGCGAGACGCCGAACTGCCGCCGGAATTGTTTTGAGAGCTGGTATTCGTCGCCGATTCCGACTTTGGCCGCGACGGACTTCATCGTGAATGCAAAAGGCTTGGTTTGGTTCCCGCGCTTTACGCTGAGAACATATCCCAGCGGCTACGCTGGCGGAAAAGTGCCTGGCGGGCCTGTCAAAGAATTATTTCAACTGTGTTTTTTAATTGACGAACGCGACCTCTTCGTCATTTTGGTCGCCAATTGACCGCGCATCCCGCTCTACAAGCACCGCGGAAAAGTCAAAGAAACGGAATAATTCTTATGAGTATCTTATCAAAATTCAGTGTAATCCTTCCGTCCCTATTGTGCCCGCTCACAGTCTGCGGAGCTGAACCTGAACCCCAACGCCCGTGGCTGGTTTTCGATTACTCGTTGGGCATGGGGATGGGGACGGGCTACAAGAACGTGGGAGGCGCGAGATTTGAGGTTCAGATCTCCGACGGGGGGCCGTTTACACGGCTATGGAATGCGGAGTATGATCGGGTGAACCGCTGGTCGCCTTATGCCATCGATCTCTCGAAGTATCGTGGTAAGAATGTCAAAATACGCCTCTTAACCGAGCAAATCGAGAATCGGATCTGCCAAGACATGCCATTCTGGGGGAATCCCCGGATCGTGACGGGTAATCCGTTGGCAAAAACTCCGCCGAAGGAGATTCTTAATCTAGCCATGACGCCACCCGAAAGGGCCGGTGGGCTATTGGCCGATGGAACCTTTATCCCTCTTGATGAAAAGGCCCAGTCCTTTGGCTACGAGGGCGGAGTCACGCTGGTGACTCCCGGAATGGTCAACCGAAAGCACTCCATTCTAGTATATGGCGGCGATAAATACATCACCGTGGGAGGCAAGTCCCAGCCTGGTCTCTACATCGGCTACGACATGAGTTGGGACTACGAAAAATACGGGGGAGGGACTGGCGACAAGCCCTATGTTGGTCCTTTGCCTCCGCCCGTGTTCGCGGAATGGAGTGTAGACGTTCCAAAATTGGAGGAGCCCGCGACGGCTGATAACCCGTCGGCCGAAGCCCCTGCCAGCTTCCCATTGCCGACAGAGCCGCTTGTCCTCTCTAAAAAAGAAGACGTCTATCGCCATCAAGCGGGCCTTACCGCCAAAGCAAGTCGAGAAGCACTTACCCTCGAGGTCGCCATGGGCAATGCGCCATTGGGCTGGGCATTTGCGGGACTCGAGATGCTGGGCGCGAGCAAGCTGGATCTGGATATCCAGTCGGGCGGTTCGTTTGCTTCCAAAGCACCCAATGACTTCGCCGGGTTGATCGTGGATTATCACACGTCCAACGGTTACATGAAGCGGGTTTTCTTTGGGCTGGGCGCGGGTAATGCGGCCCGCACGGATCTGCGTCCGGGTGGGTGGATCTTGGACGAAGCATCTTTCAGTCTTGCCCAGCGGCTCGCGTGGACCGCTGAATTTGTCGATCTTGGTGCCAAACCTAATGGCAGTATCAGTTTGGATTTAAAAAAATATGCTCCCGCGAATTGGAATGGCAGGATTTGGATTGCCGCGGGCCTCCAAAATCAACCTGCCGACGCCACTCTTTCAGCGCGCATCACGAATGTCCAACCACGAGTCGCCTCAAAGCCCATTGCCGATCTTGATGCCTTGAAGTCCCGGTCCGCCGACTTTGCCGTGTTGGAAGATTCCGAATGCCTCCTGGCCATCTCGAAGACAAGTGGATCGGTAGCTGGCTTGTGGCGCAAGCGCGACAAAACCCGCTTGCTCGGCCCCTGCACCGACACCTACCGCATGGAGTCCCGCACGGTAGTCACCCGATTTGACGAAGGCGGAGACCATGTGCGTTCTTGTGATCTCATCAATACCCCATCGGGGCCGGCGCTCGTCGTCATCTGCAGCACGCCAGCTGTTCCAGGGCTGCTTATCACCAAGACCTACCGTTTTGATGCCGGGCTCACGAGTAAACGGGTGGATTTTTCGACCACTGACCCGGAAGGGTTTTTCATTACATGGGAACAGAACTCCTCGCTCGACCCGGCATTCCAGTCCGAGAGTCGTTTTGGCGGCGGATTTGCCGCTTCCAAGCGGGTGGCTCAGGGACGGGTCGTCGAGGCGGATGATGCCGCACCGGCCGAGCAAGCGGACATTAAGTCCCCGGCCATGCAAATTCGAAAGGATTTCTCGCTTGGCTTGGCCGCCTATCGGTTTCGTGTCAATGACCGCTATGTGCTGCCAAGCCCCGTTGTCACGAAACCTACTGGCTGGAATCTACCGATTTTTACCAGCTATGTGCGTGAGGCATCGCCGGTTTCCGCCGTGGCCAGGTGGTTTGTTTTCGAGGGGGATTTCATCAAAGTCATCGACCATTATGCGTCCCTTCCCGAGTATCAGGCGATCTGGACATTGCGGCAGCCCGCAGCGTGGGGCAAAGATCTTCTCCTTGATACCACTTGGTTTACTGATGCGGATGTTGCCCTGGCTCAATCTGTCGCTCCCGCGCCGGTATCTTCAACGCTGTGGTTTCTGAATTTGCCATGGGGAGATTGGGGGCCAGATCACGCTGCGGCCAAAGCGAATCACCCGGATGTCTATAACATCGCACCTTCCTTGCGCCAGGCGGCACCCAACCTCCGCCTCTCGACGTATCACAACTTCCTTTTTGATGAAGACAGCGACATCTTCAGGGACTCGCCCGAAGTTGGAGTTCGCGACCGCGAGGGAATTCTCGTCTCGACCGGCATGAGCAGTGACCGCACGAAAGGTCCGTCTTATTATTTCCAAATGGGCAGTCCCGAGGTCCGTCGTTTGATCGTGGATCTCCATCGGCGAAAAATGCGGGATTGGAAACTAGATTTCCTCTATTTCGACGGTCCGGGATTCGGATCCGAAGTGATTGACTGGGGCACCAAAAACGTCGCCCAGTCCTACGATTACCTCGACTATCTTCGGGCCACCTATCTGGCGATGCGTGAGGTGAACCCCGATTCGCTCATCATGTGCAATGGCGTCCTCCCGTATTCTCAAGTGGGTTACATCGAATTCCGCCATGAGCAATGGAACGACCTTTCAGGTCCAAATTGGCGGACGCTGGCCTATCAGTTCCTCTATCGGAAACTCACCGAAACGGAGGGCTATACGACGGTTCCGATTTTCGCATTTATCGAGGATCAGGCCACGGCACTCGCTTACATCAACCTCTACGGCTGGGCAGGCAACTTTGGCGGTGGTATTCCTTGGAAACTGTCCGCCCGGGACTTCCGAGGGATGAAACTTGTGCCGGAGGCTGTGGCGCCTGCTTGGTGGCGGACGGGCGACAACTTCGAAGCCTATGGGTTCACCCAGGACCAACGCGCCGTCGTCACGGTGCTCAACCACGAGACCGAGGAACGCGAGATCGAGATCACCGTGGATCCCACAAAACTGGGATTCGCGGTCGGCGACCGCCTCGATGCCACCCTGCGCCTTATGCTGCCCCCTACCCGTCAGGTAGCTGGCACGGTGAAGCGCGATTTTACCGGCGGAAAAGAGATTCCAAATTATGAATACAATGAAGGGCCGGCCTTCGAAGAATCGGTCCTCTTCCAAGGGCAGGTCTGCACCGGTCCGATCCAAGTCAAAGTCAAGGCCCGTCCGATGTTGGTATCGAGCGTCATTCTCACCAGCGCGGGGCCATCTGATTCGACGGAGAAAGCCACTTCCCATTGATTTTCGGTCATGAAACAAATTCTCCAGCTTACGTTTTGCAATCTCCTGCTGGTTCTGCCGATGGGCTCTGCCTTGGCGGCGGATGACGTCCTTCTTCAGGAAAACTTCGATGCGGCAGAGTCTTCCAGGAAGACCCTTTTTGGCGAGATCCAACATATCGACATGAACACAGGGGCTGATGTCACGGATGTGAACATCATCACCGCAAATCCCGGACGCGGTGAATCTGGCAACGCATTACATTGGACGCGAAAAACGAGCGGCCTCTACCGGGTGTCGACACCTACCTGTGTCTCCCCAACCGGAGCCTTTAGCGTCAGCTTCTGGGTTCATTCTCAGAATGAGAACGCTTACCACTGGGAGTTTCAAATCGAAGTGGGAAAGGGCAAACCATTGCTGACGCTGCAGAATTCCCAAAAAATGAACAATCCGGGGAATCTTGGGTGGCTCACGGCGGACGGCGGGCGGGTGACTCTGCGTCCGGTCGCAAAGAAATGGCGACAGGTGCGACTCGATGTCGATCTCCGGGCCAAGACCTGCAATGTTTACTATGACGACATGGACGTGCCGGTTGCGGTCGGCCTGCAGCTTCTCAGCCAGCGCGTGGAGGCACACACGCCCTTTCACGCGGTCTTCACAGGCATCTCCTCTGCGGGGGAGGTGGCTGTGGAGTTGGATGATTTTCTGGTCAGATCGTGGACTCCAAGTGCCCCGGAACCCGCGCCCGAAGGCGATCTCGCTCTGTCCGCTCAGGCCGGGAAGGCTGAGTTGACCGCGACCGTCTCATCGGCAACCGGACGACTCACCGGACTCAAGCGTGACGGGATCAATCTGGTTTCCGACTCGAACGATCTTTACACCCTGCAAACCACCGGTGGCGGGGCTTGGCACAGGGAATCGAATGACCGGGTCGTGCAGGCCAGTGGAGACCCGTCTAAGCGAGTGTTTCGCTGCACGAATCCCGGGTTTCCGGGTCTAACGATTCTAAAAACGTATTCCTTCGACGCGAATGGAAATCTTCTGAAGCGCGTCGGGTTTTCCTCCGCATCAGAGGAGGGATTTCTGACATATCGCGCTCGATTTACGATGGACGAAGAGTTTGTGAGAAATTCCAACCCCAGCGGCTTCTCGCCCGGTCTCGGGAACAGTGATCCGAGGACCGGCCAAAGCTTGGATGCCACACCTTACCGCATCACGCCCGATCAATCCCTTGGCATCAACGTCAGTCGCAACCGAGTCAACGATGTGGCCGTGTTAAGCAACCACCTCGGCGTCACAGATTCCGTCCAGCGCACGGCCGAGGGATGGGACCTTCGGATTTTTTCCGACTATCTCTCCCCCGCGAAACCGGTGAGCGGAGAAGTTGCCTACCGCACCTTCTGCGGGGACCTCGTGGCGTTTGCGGTTTTAGCCGCGCAAAATCCGATTCAGCGTGAGATTTTCGACGAATCGCGGCCTGAGTGGACCCAAGCCCTAGTATGCGACGCCATGTATGCGGCAACCCCTGAGGCCCATGAAATCGCCAAGGCGTTGGCACCGTTGCCGGTTACCTCGACCATCTGGTTCCTAGCACCGCCCTGGGGGAATTGGTGGGCGACGAGCGATCCTCCCAAATCCTCTCACCACAACATTTCCGCAATTGCCGATGAAATTCGCTCGATGGCGTCGAATGCCAGGGTCTCCGCCTATACGAACATGACGTTTGACGAGCTATCCGATGTTTATTCCAAGCACCGCTCGTTTGGAGTGACTGATAAAAATGGAGACCTGATCGGCTCCGGCTGGTTGAGCGACACTCTAGGCGCGCCCTCCTATCCTCTGCAAATCATGAACCCCGAAGCCCGATCTTACTGGATCGCGATGCACGCCGACCGGATGGCTTGGAAGCCGCCCGGATGGAAGCTCGATTTTTTCTATATGGACGGTCCGGGTTGGGGCGGCGAAGAGCACGATTGGGCGCTCAAGGATGTCACGCAAGCCTCCGACTGGGCGAATTACGCCGGAGATCTCAAGAAAACATTGAAGGCCTCCAATCCAAATGTCGTCTTTTTTGCCAACGGGATGCTGCCTCACAGCGACATCGGTTATATTGAAGCTCCGGACTCCTGGTGGGAGACACTCAACGGCCAGCAAGGCAACTGGCCGGAACTTTCCCGCATTTTTCTCACTTGGAAACTCTGTGAGGACCCCGGTTACACGACAATTCTTTTGTTCGATAGGGGGAAGAACCAACCCTCCATTTCCACCTACACCATCGCTTATGGTTGGTGCGGCCAATCGCAAACTGTAGCCCACAAACCGTGGCTTCTCGCTGCCTTGGAATACCGCGGCCTTCGATTGGTGGGCGAGGGACTCCCTCGCCCCTGGTGGAGGGAATCCACCCCGCCAGAGACCGAAGCCGCTGCGTTTCGCAAGGGGAACAACGTCCTTGTCCAGGCGATTCGACATGCCCCGGGAAGCGCGGAGATCGCCTTGCAAATCGATCCCGAGAAGCTCGGCCTGGAACCCGGGAGAACCTACCTCATGCGGGAGCTGCAAATGAACAGTCCCGCTGCGGATCCGATTCCCGCCAAAGCATTTTCCCAGACCAAAATCTCGAAACTGACCATCCCCTCCGGACCGATTGATCTGAAGGTCGGAACCACGAAGGCCCTCCTCACATCGGTGCTCATCTCCGAGGCGTGGTGCATCGTCGAGCGGATTGGGAACCATCCCTGCGAAACCGGCATCCCCGAAAACTACGGGATCTCAGTCAAGGTGGAGAACCGCGAAGCGGGCCTTCATCAAATCCAAATCAACGGAACTTGGGCCGCCGCAGGTGCAACGATCTTCTTCCCGTGGGCGAAATCTGTCACCACCAACCCGGAAAGCGCCACGTCTTCCCCGGCGAGTGTTGATGGCGTGACAGGAATTCGCCTGGTTCTACCGTCTGCAGGGACTTTTTCAGCGACCGTGCTGATGGATTAAATCAGCAGATCCGGGTGGAGGGCTGCCGCGATCCCGCCGCGACAAGGTTCGAAGGCCGATGCGTGTCTCCGCTAATCCACTGCGGCTGATGGGAGAAGGAAAGAAGGTCCTCTCCGGCGGACTGAATGTCTTTTACCAGACACTGAACGGCGAGACGTCCGAGCTGATAGGGATGAAACTCCATCCGGCTCCAACGATATCCCGGAGGCAAAGCTCTTCCATGGTTGGAAAAAGTGATCAAGCCAATATCCACCCCCGGTCTCAGGCCGCGCGCTTCCAGCGCAGGCAGTGCATGTTCGAGAACGACATCGTCCGCCACCACCAGCCCGTCAAAGGCCTCTCCTTCGCTGAGCAGAAAGTGAACGGCCTCAGCGGCGGATCTGGTATCAGGGCGACTGTAGGCGGACCGCTGATAGCGCAGCCCCATGCTCTTCGTGGTCGAGGCGTAGACTGGATCGAATCGTCTTTGATGGGACTGGATGAAGGGGGGCACGGCTTGGTCGCTAGTATCCAAACCGAGAAGCGCGATCCGGCGGCATCCCGCTTCGGCCAAATGCCGCATGGACTCCGTGAGCGCCTCATTGGCGTCGATGCGAATGAGAGGCTGCAAAGAGGGATCACACATGCCGGGCCAGATAAAGACGGCGGGCAGATTCCGCTCCCCTTTCGCCTCGAAGTAGGTTTGCGCCAGCGGCACGAGAATGAGGTGTCCATCACAGTGCAAAAAATCAGGACTCTCCTGGAGAGTGCGCGTTTTGTCTTCCTGCGACTCGAAAGGGGCCATGTCATGAAAAATGAGGTCATGACCAAGATCCTTCGCTTGGTCCACCGCACCGGCCCAAAGCAAATTGACACTCTCGCTCGGGTAGAGACTCTGCCACCAAACACCCATCCGAAGCCGCACGTGCGAGGGATCGGCTTTCAGACGCGGGCTGGTCCGACTTTTCGCAAAAAGCTCATCCGCAGTGAGCAACGACAGCCAGCGCTTCAGGCCGCGCGCTCCCTGGGGCAATGGATCGGGAACCTTGCGAACATAAACTCCGCTGCCGTGCTTGCGCGTGAGAACTTGCAACTCCACCAAATTATCCAGAGCGATCCGGATCTGATACCGCGCAATGCCTAGAGCTGCTGCGAGCTCGCGCTCCGGGATCAAGCGAAGCCCCGCCCGGCTGGGCGAGGCAGAGAGTCGATAATGCAGCAGATCCGTCAGTTGCTGCGCATCAATGGGGACATCATTTGTTTTCAACGGCCTCCTCTTACGAACGGGCAGGGTTTTGTCAATTCGGTGTTGTCAATTCGGAAGGCTGGAAGGTTCAACCATTTTATTTTTGTGGTTGTCTTTGAGCGCCTCGCATCTTACAAAAATTCCGCTCAACTCATGCTTTCGAAGCCACGTCTCCACCTGATCGCGAAGGCACTCCTGGACACATTGTGGATTGCCAAAGGGAGCAACGATCATGCGGCCGTCGCAATGAAACCAAACTTCTATGAATCCTCTCTCACCCATTGACTCACCCCCGGGACGGGTCGAAAAGATTTCAGTGCAAAGCCTTGAAAACCCCGGCGCATTACAGCGCCCATGGCCGTTTCTGGTGTTCAATGAAGAACACGAGGGAGACCTGGGAGAACCACGTATCACCGAGGTTCTTGAGGGATTCAAAAGAGTTGGCTTTGGCGGAGCGTATCTCCATCCGCGACCGGGCCTCATCACGGAGTATCTATCCCCTCGTTGGTTTGAACTGATCCGACACAGCATCCGGGAATGCCGAAGGCTTGGTTTGGTTCCCGCGCTTTACGACGAGAACAGCTATCCCAGCGGCTACGCTGGCGGAAAAGTGCCTGCATTGGTCCCCGATACCCGTTCGCGCTGTATGATCCCCATTTTCGGCCAAGGATCGGCAGACGTGCCGGGTGGAGCCATGTCGCTTCACCTGTGGGACGGAAAAAAACCTGGCCGTCCAATTCAGGTGGGTGAAATCGGATCCGAGCAGGGATGGGTCGGATTCATTCAGCAGGATTTGTTTAATCACGTATTCCTAGCCGAGGGGAGTCACGTCAGTCTTCTCGACCCGCTGGCCACGGCCACTTTCCTTCAGGAGACGCATGCATGCTATCGCGCCGAACTCGCTGCGGAGGATTGGGAGAGTCTCGGCGCCATCTTTACCGACGAGCCGCAACTCCCGGGTTCAGACATGGGATCGTGCGGGCTCGGGCTGCATTGCACGCGCAGGCTGATCGCCGCTTTCGAAAAGACCTATGGTTACGATCTCTGTGAGCGGATGGTGGACTTATATTTCGATACGGAAACCAGTGACGCCACTCGTTACGATTTCTATGATCTCATGCACCAAATGTGGGTGGAAAACTGGGCGCGCCCCATTCAGAAATGGTGCAATGAGAACGGCATTCCTCTGACCGGCCATTACCTGGAACACGATTGGCCGGTTCCTTATTCTTCGCCGGGTCACATGCATCTGCTGGCCTATCTCGATTGGCCGGGGACGGACTTTCTGGAGTGCTTTGAGCTGATGGGACACACCTACTCGGACCCGCAGGGATTTGCACCGGCGATTCCCGGACAGGAACCTTTGGCTCTTTACTATCTCCGGCAGGCACTCAGCGTCGCCAACCAGTTTGGTCGGGAGCGCGTCATGAATGAAAGTTGGGGAGCTGGCGGACATGATTCCACTCCCGCCGATTGGCTTCGCATTGGACGTTTCCTCGTCGTGCACGGCGTCAATCACTTCGTCCCCCATTACTCCCCGATGACGATCTGCGGAACCCGGAAACAGGATCACCCGCAGTTCTTCAGTGATCAAAGCCCCTGGTTTGATTATTTGAAGCCGCTGAATGATGAACTCTCGCGCTTATGTTTGCTTGGCCAACAGGGCCGGCCCGCAAACAGAATTCTACTGCTGGACCCGCAGACAACCGGTTTTCTTCGGGCCCGGAAAGCCGATGCCCTTCCTTCCAAGGTGAAACCGGCTCCTGGAACGTTCGATTTTCTGGACGACACCCTCCGCTCTCTTCTGCCGTTGCGGCATGCGGCGACCGCATTTGCGCAGAAGTTGAGCGATCACCTCGTGGACTTTGACATTGGTGACGAATACATCATCGAAGAGGTGGGAACGGCCGACGGAGCACGTTTTCGCGTCGGCCAGGCCGAATACCAGGTGATCGTCTGGCCACCCGGCATGACCAATCTGCGAGTGGAGACCATCGCAAAGATCGAGGCGTTTCTCAGTTCGGGCGGCACCCTGCTTGGAATCCGACCCGGCGCGATCGCGGTGAACGGACGTCCATCCCAGCTTCTTGAAGAGTGGGAAACGAAGTTCGGCAAGGCACTTCGCTGGTTTGTCGAAGAGGACGCGCTGATCCAAGCCCTCGTGGAAACAGTCGCTCCACGCGTTCGGTTCGGATCTTCCCCTTCCACGGGTTTGGCCGTGCTCTTCCGTCAATTACCTGATGGCGGAGAGATGCACATTTTCGTCAACTCGCATCCTTTCGAAAGCCTTTGTGCAGCTCCAGAGTTTCAAGAGACAGGCGGCGAGATTCTGATTTTCGATCCGGTTTCCGGGTCGATTGCCAAGCATGGCGACGGCAACAGTTTGCACATCCCGCCGACGGAATCACGCGTTTTGCTGCGTGGAGTCACTCTTCCAACGACACCATCAAATCCTGTCACCACGACGCCCCTGAAACGAGTATTCTTGTCGGCGAATCCAATTCACCCAAACGTGCTCGTGCTGGATCGATGCGAACTGGAGGTCAATGGGCAACGTCACGCGGCCGAATCGGTTTACAGTGCCAATCGCCGCTACTGGACGGCCAATGGGATAGCCGGCAACGGGTGGTTGATGCGCGTTCAACACGCCGGAAACCTCGTGAAACGCGATCCGTTTTTCTCCAGCGATTCGGGAGGCACGATTCTTTACCGCGCGACGATCTCTCCAGGCACTTCGATTGAGGAAATCCAACTGGCTGTGGAGAAACCCGAAGTCTGGACCGTGCGCGTCAATGGCACGCTCCTGAGCTTTGAGGGAGCTAAGAAATGGCGTGATCCCCGCATCGCAATGGTTTCAGTGGGCCACTTGTTGAAACAGGGAGAGAACGAAATCACCCTCGAAGGACGTCCCTTCCAGGTGCGTCAGGAGATCGACTCGATTTATCTCCTGGGCAACTTCCGGGTTGTCCCGACGCAGACCGGGTTCATGATTGACGGCCCGCTGCGGGCGCTCGAACCGGGGAGCTGGCGGGCACAGGGCCTGCCATTCTATGACGGCGCGGTCGATTACACCTACCGCTTCCCTGAGAGTGTGGAATCGGGGGCCATCGAGATTCCGGCTTCGGAATGGAGCGGCGCGCTCATCGAATTGCGACACGGTTCCCGACGCGAGATCTGCTATGGCCCTGATGTGGCATTCCATCTGCAAGCCACGGACGGCAGGGAGTTCACCCTTCGCGTGATCGGTCTCCCCAAGAATCTTCTGGGCCCCTGGCATAATTACGCGAATCCACGGAAACGAGCATTTTCAGGCGCCTGGACCTATGAGACAGTTGATAGTCCGAGACCCGGAATCGATTATGATCTGCTCGACTTGGGGTTGTTAACTTAGAGCGTTTTAAGTAAGGATTTAGCCGTGGATTTGGCAGCGCGAAGGGGTGATCAGCGAGGAGCAAGCGAGCGGCTTTAGTTTGACGCCACTTGCCTCTGCCTCAGCATCTCCCGATGCCTTCGTCCCTTTCGGGACTGTCCTCGCAGTTGAGCGCGATGAAATCGGTCGCTCCGAGCGATTCTCCCTCCAGGAAGACGCCGACGGCGTGGTTGTCGCGGTAGGTGAGGAGGTCCTTGGCCAACACATGGTGTTTGGGATGCGGCGCCAGCGATCCGCCGAGATTTGACACATAGTCCCAGACAAAGAGCTTGGGCGCGCCGCCGCCAGCTGGCCGCCGATCAGCCTGCCGCTCAAGGATGCCCTCGACTGGGCCGCAGCCTCCGGTCTGGAATCATGGCTGAATGCGCGCGCGGTCTGGTTTGCCGCCGCAGACAAGTGGGACGAGGCGCTTACGTCGCTCGAAGCCTCTCTTGCCACCCATCCCGGCTCGTTCGTGGCACTGGCCCTGCAAGGCTTGATCCAATGGAAAATCCGCAACGATGCCACCGCCGGCCGCGCCTCGCTCGAGGCCGCGCTCGTGGCCCGTTTCGACAACAGCACCGCCTGCCACCTCGACACATTGCTCAAGGAACAAGGCGATCACGCAGCCCGCCAACACTTGCTCACACGCTGGACCGATCCGGCCGACTACCGCCACGGCGAAACGGAAGCCGAAGTCCTGCTCGATACCGGCAAGCCGCAAGCCTGCCTCGACCTGTTGGAAAACCGCGAGTGGACGCGCCACCATTGCCGCCACCGCCGCACCAAACTCTGGGTCGCCGCACGCGAAGCCCTCGGCCAGGAGACCGCGCCGGTCCCCTCCTCTCTCGGCGAGGATCCCTATGTCGTCGGCCGTTGATGAGAGGCGACCCCCAACAACTTGCGCCTTCAGCCTGAACCATGGCCATGAAACCGTGCGATGGCTCCCTCGCCACTTCGGATACCTCGCCTATCTGTTCGATCATGGTGACAAGCCCATCACCTGCTGGGATCTCTATCTTGCGATTCGGCCGGAAGAGAAGGAAAAGACCGGTGGGCCTGGGTGGTCCATTGTCTGGCCGGTCATGCCGGGACGAATCGCAGCTCAACTTTTCTTCCGAGTGCGGCAGCCGCCTTGCCGAGACTGGCGATGGTGAGGGAAGGATTCGCGGGATCGAGAATCCGATCCAAGGAAGCCCGACTGGTTTTCATGCGGGTGGCGAGTTGAGTCTTGGTGATGTGTTCCTGTTCCAAGATCTGTTGAAGCTGGAGAGCCACCACACGCTTGAGGGCGAGGACTTCGACTTCGGGACGAATTCCCTCATCTGCGAGGAAGTCGCTAAAATCACTTCCGCGATGGATGTTCTGGTGTGTTTTGGTTTTCATTTTCGGTGTTCTTTCATGTAGCTAGCCTGCCGTTTGCGGGCGAGGTCCAGTTCCTGTTTTGGGGCTGTCCGTGACTTTTTGATGATCCCATGGAGAAGGATGATTTCCTCATCGACCACGATGAAGAAAGTTCTCGCGATGCGCTCCCCGAGCGAGGAACGCACCTCCCATAAGCCTCCGCCCAGCGAGTCCACCAACGGTTTTCCCACCGGCCATCCGCCAGTCCACTCACCAGAATTGGCAAGCCGGCAGAAGCGGCCAGGGCCAACTGATCCATCGTGGGTCGGATGCCGCCGATTTTCGGCATGGGTGCCGATGTCGCCGATATATCCGGCGGCACCGGAGCGCTTGGGATCGATGTGCCAGGAGGCTTGTTTTTAGTCACACAAGCCTTTGAGATAATCCAAGCTGAGCGCGATGCATTCGAAGGGATCTGTGGGGCAGGTGTCCTGCTCGACGATGAACCACTGGCAGCCTGCGGCCTTCGCTGCAGCGAGGATTTCCGGGATATTCATATTTCCATGGCCGACCTCCGCGAAGAGGCGTTCGCCCTTGGCCGTGACGGTGTAGTCTTTCACATGCAGCAGCGGCAGACGACCGGTGAGGCGGCGGCATGCTTCGGCAGGATCGCCACCACCGGCCTGAACCCAATGGATGTCGAGTTCGGCCTGAAGATGCTCCGGCGATGTGCGGGCAAAAATGTCATCCAGCACGGTGCGGCCATCGCGTTGGAAATACTCAAGGGCGTGGTTGTGATAACAAAGCGTCATGCCAGCACGACGCAACATGGCACCAGCGGAATCAAGTCCGGCAATCAGTTCATCCACCTGCTTGGTGTTCGAGAAATCGATGCCATCAGGCCAGGGATAGACTGCATGAGTGATGCCGAATTCCCCCAAGCGATCCACCACCTGCTGGGGATTCTCCAGAATCATCTGGGGCGACTCGTGGCTGGAGCAAATTTGCAAGCCTGCATCGCGAACGATCTTTGCCGCTTCGGCGGGCGGCAGACCTGCGGTTCCGGCAAGCTCGACGGCATGATAGCCGATTTCGCGCACACGCTTGATCGTTGCCACGAAATCATCAGGGGTTTCGGTGAAGTCTCTCAGCGTGTAGAGCTGAATGGCGATTTGTTCGGTTTTCATGATGGGTGGGTCAGCAGTATTTGGCAGGAAGCGCGCGGCCCTGTTTGGCGCTCTGCACGGCAAGGTCGATGATGTGGATGGGGCGGCGCGACCACTCGGGGGTGATGACGAGCTTTGTGCCTTTGGTGAGGTGATCGGCGATGTTTTGATAAAAGCAGTGCCATTCGTCGGGGCGGTGCCTGCCTTCCTCCACAGTGAGTGACTGACCGTTGCGCGAACGCAATTCGTAGCCGCTGTTGTAGCCGTGAATGTCGGTGATGTAGCTGCCCTCGGTGCCCGTGATTTCGAGCGTGCCGGGCTTTTTGTTTGAATCAATCGCGCTGATCGTGAGTTGCATCCAAACGCCGTTGCGGAAACGGATGGTGGCGCTGGCCTCGTCCTCGATGGTGTCTTTTTTCCACTTTGTTTTCGGCGCCCAGTAGCCGGACTTGGCGAAGCCGCTCACCTCCACCACTTCGGAGTCGATGAGCTGCAGGCTGTATTCCAGCAAGTGCACGCCCCAGTCATAAAGGATGCCGCCGGAAATACTGCGGCTGCCGCGCCACCAGTCGCCGGGCTGCGATCGCTCACCCATCCGCGCCTCAACGCGCACGATCTCGCCGATGCGCTTGTTTTTCTTGATGTGATCGATGGCGCTGAGAATGCATCCGTCCCAGTGCCGGTTGTGATAGGTCGAGAGCACCACGCCCGATTTCCTGGCGGCGGCGATCATGGCATCGCACTCGGCGGTGGTGATCGCCAGCGGCTTCTCGCAAACCACATGGCGACCGGCCTTGAGACATTGCAGAGCGAGCTTCGCGTGCGTGTTGTGCGGCGTGATGATCGTGACAAGGTTGACATCCGACTTGCGGAGCATTTCGGCGACAGTCGAGTAAGTCTGAATGCCGGGGAAATCTGCCTCGGCGACTTTCAACCGCTCGGCATCGACCTCGCAGACGGCCACCGGTGTCATGCCGGCCTGTTCCATTTCCTTGAGATGGCCGCGCCCCATGTTGAAGGCCCCGCCATAGCCGATGACTCCGACGCGGATGTCTGATGCGTTTTTGTATTTTTTCATGATGTTGTGTTTGTTGGAAATCAAAGTGCGTTCCCTGCCCAGAGGATGCCATTGAGGGACATTTGGAAAACCTGCGGATATCTATCGAACTCGGCGGGATCGTGTCCAAGTGCCGAGTAGAA
>RPOS01000058.1 GCA_003820635.1 Verrucomicrobiaceae bacterium
ACCCGCGGGATCAAGTTCCTTTCCGTCAAGGAAGGCAAGGCCAAGAAAAACGGACTCATTTACAACGGCGAAAGCGTGGAGGGACTCTATGACCCTTGGGGCGGACCTTTCAACGTCATGCTTGATCTCGATTATAATGAAAAAATCACCGTGCAACCCACCGCTGGTGGAGGAGCCACTCTCAACGGCCGCCGCGTCGCGGTTTGGAGCAACGGTGTCGACGGCGTCAAAGGTGGAGGCAAGGCCGCCGACGACGTGAAGACCTGGGGCAACTGAGCCCGGCTTTTCAGATTGGATTTGCCCACCCCGCCCGGTTCGCCCCAGGCGGGGTTTTTCGTGGGGTCACCGCACCACTTCCGTGCCGACGCCGCCGTCGGTGAAGATTTCCAGCAGCAGCGCGTGCGGCTGGCGGCCATCGACGAAGTGAACCTTGCGCACGCCGGCGTTGAGCGCGTCCACGGCGCTGCGGATCTTCGGGATCATGCCGCCGGAAATCGTGCCGTCGGCGATCAACGCATCGGCCTCGGCGCGGGTGACGGAGTTGATCAGCGAGGAAGGATCCTTCGGATCGGATAGCAGGCCGGGCACGTCTGATAGATAAACGAGTTTCGCGACGCGCAGTTCCTTGGCGAGTGCGGCGGCGGCGAGGTCGGCATTGATGTTGAGCGGGCGGCCGGTGGCGAGTTCCGCGGCGAGCGGGGAAATCACCGGCACGATGCCCGCGGCGTGGGCGGCGTCCATGTGCGCCATCTGGCAACCGACGACTTCGCCGACGCGGCCGAGATCCACGGCATTGCCGTCCGCGTCCTTGCCGCGGAGTTTCTCGCCGAGAAACACGTCGTTGCCGGGAATGCCCACGGCCTTGCCGCCGAAATCGCGGATCATTCTAACAAGCCCCGGGTTGATTTCCTCCGAGAGCACGCGGGCGACGATGTCGATGGCTTCATCGGTGGTGACGCGGAAGCCGCCGACGAATTTGGCCTCCAGGCCGGCTTTTTCCATCGCGGCGGAGATCGCCTTGCCGCCGCCGTGGACGACGATGGGATTGATGCCGGCCACTTCGAGAAACACGATGTCGCGCATGACCTTGGCGACGAGCTCCGGATTTTCCATGGCGGAACCTCCCATCTTGATGAGGAAGGTCTTGCCGCGGAAGGCTTGGAGATAGGGCAGGGCCTCGATGAGGGCGTTCGCTTTGTCGATCGGTTGCATCGCCGCGGAGACTAGGGCGGAAGCGCGCGGGCGGCAAGCGGCGAGCGTTCCGTCATTTTTCCGGCTCGGCATCCGGGGCGATGCTGTTGGCCATGATTTGCGCCTGGCGCGAGTAGTCGATCGCCTCGCCGAGGATGCGCGCGGCTTCCTGCGGGGCGTGGAAGCCCATTGAGTTTTCCGCGTTGACGAAATCAAGCCGCCACTGGGCCTTGCGTTGGAGATCGAGCGCCGGTTTGAGCTGCTCGGGAGTGGCTCCGGCGGCTTTTGCGGCGACGATGGCGGTGAGCATTTCATCGATGGCGCCACCGGCCCTGCCCATGAGAGCGTGGGTGCGGTCCTGGATGGTGGTCACGCGGGCCAACAGCTCGTCCTCGGGATAGGGATGGCAGGTTTGGCAGGAGCGGGAGACATTCAGCAGCGGGCTGCGCACCCAGTGCTCGGAGACCTTGGTCGCGCCCTCACGCTTGTAAGGCATGTGACAGTCCGCACAGGAAACACCGCTGCGCGCATGCACGCCCTGGCTCCACATTTCGAACTCCGGGTGCTGCGCCTTGTAAACCGGCGCGCCCGTTTCCGCATGGACGAAATCCGCGAAGGCCGAGCCGTCGGCGAATTTTCTTTCATCATAAGTTGCCTCGATGTTCTCCATCTTCAATCCCTTGTCCCATGGGAAGAACATGGTGGACTTCGGCCCGCAGTAATACTCCACATGGCACTGCGCGCAGGCGAAGGAACGCATTTCCTGACGCGTGGCATCAACATTCGGATCGTAGGGCTGCTTGCGGTCGCCCGTTCTCCAGCGCTCGACACTCGGCAGGTGCGGCGCCGGATCATTGCTTGCGGCCAGCGCCTGGATGCCTTTCACAAATCCCGGCCGCGTGACGCGCAGTGCCATCGTTTCCGGATCATGGCAATCCACACAGGAAACCGGGTGCGCCTCGCCAAGCTGGGCGTCATGCGGGCTGCCATGCGGTGTGCCGTCCGGTGTGGCCAGCATTTCGGCATAGGCATCCTTGTAGGGAATGGTGCTCATTTTCTCGAAGCCCTTCATCACTGCGTCCCAATCGAAGCCGTCCGCATCGGCAAGCGTCTTGCCCTGCATTTCCAAGCCCACGCGCCGCCATGTCGGCACCACCGAGGCGTGGCAGTGGAGGCAGGCTCCCGGTTGTGGTTTGTCTGTGATGCGCTTCGATTGCGTCTGATCATAGAGCATGTAGGAGTGGCCTCGGCGGTCGCGGAAATCAATGGCGAAGGCATAACCGAGGAACATGCGTTTCAGCCATGGATCGCGTTCGATTCTCGACTCGGGGATGGAGCCCTCCGAGCCGCCGTAGCGGGTGTGGGTGATGTCCACCGTCCGCATGTAAGCATCATATTGGCGCGGCCAGTTCTTGCCCCACTGCTTGGCGTCCGTGGTGTTTTCCGTCACCTCCACCAGGCGCACGTAGCGGTTCTGCGCCTCACTCTTGCGTTGGAACATGGTCAACAGAAGCATTGCGATTCCAAAAGTCACCGCGGAGGCGATCACCGCGGTGAGCAAAAACCATTTCAGGCTCCAGGTGCGAATGGATGGCTTGTCGGATTCGGGCGGTTTCATGATGGTGGATGGGTTGGTGGGAGATTTTCAGTAGTGCGCGCCATGGCCCACGCCACGGTGGCAATGGACGCATTGCAATGAGTTCTCGCCGACGGTGCGGCTGCCCGAGACGAGCTCGTGGACAAAGTCGCCGTGGCAGCGGATGCAGGCGTCCTGCAGGATGCCCGCATTGCGTGGCTTGATCTGGATCGGCTCGTGGAAGTCCATGAAGGTGAAACCCTTCGAGTGCCAGAATCCGTTGTCCGCTTTTGCGATGTATTTGGGGATGAAATCATGCGGCAGGTGGCAGTCCGCACAAGTCGCCGCCTGATGGTGGCCGCCCTTCTGCCACGAATCATATTCGTCGTTCATCACATGGCAGTTCGCGCAAGCCCGCGGATCCTTGGAAAAGTAACTCAGTCCTTCGCCATAATCGAAGGCATAGAACCCGAGTCCCCCGGCCACGCCGGCCGCAATTGCCGCGATCACCGCCACAGGCTTCCAAGGAATGGAGGGAAATCCTGACATGATACGTTCCGGGTTTGGTGAAAGAAATTTGCAAGGGAGCGGGAGTCACAGGAACATTATGTTTCCGTCGATGGACGCGGCTCTCTTGGGGAAAAGTTTCCAGACTCTCTCAGGCCAATACAAGAAAACTTTTTCTTTTTTTGCTTGTTTCGCGCCCGCCGCCAGACACAGAAGGATGCCAGAGCATCGGCCTGCCCGTGCCGTTTCACGCGCCACCATCCCCACGAACCCGCCACGCCATGAAAACCCAAGCCGCTATCCTGTTAGCCGCCGCCCCCGTGCTCTGCGCGGGCACTCCCGAACCCGTCGCCGCACCGTCGTCAGCGGTGTCGTGGATCACTCCCGTCATCGACATCCGCACGCGTTACGAGTTCGCGGATGTGGATCCGCTCGACCCCTCGCACGCCTGGACATTCCGCGAGCGCCTCGGCCTGAAAACCATGGCGTGGAACGGCTTCAGCGCCTTCATCGAGGGCGAGTTCTCCCAAGCCGTCGTGGACGACTACAACGCCGGCGCTCCCGGCGCGGATCCATTTGATCCGGCCAACTCGCCGATTCTCGATCCCGAGACTAACGAGCTCAACCAAGGTTATTTGCAATACGAAGGCTTTGACACCATCGGCAAAGCCGGCCGCCAGCGGATCATCTACGACAACGCCGCGTTCATCGGTAACGTCGGCTGGCGTCAGAACGAGCAGACTTATGATGCGATCTCGCTTGCCAACAAGTCCATTGACGGGCTGACGCTAAACTACGCCTGGCTCAATCAGGTGAACCGGATTTTCGGTTCGGAGGCGGATGCGCCGCTGGCCCCCGGCTTCGCGAACGTGCAGGACCTCGCCACCAGCACCCACCTTTTCAACGCTTCCTACGCCGGTATCGAGGGGCTCACGCTCGGCGGCTATGCCTATGTGATGAACTTCGGAGATTACGGAGCGTGGGACAACAACACCTTCGGCATCAGTGCCAAGGGTGATCTCGCCGGACTGACTCTCTACGGCGAGCTCGCGTGGCAGGACAAGGCCGGGCCGCGCGCCGCGGATGAGGCGCTCTACACCCACGTGAACGCCACCAAGACCTTCGGCAGCCAGTCGCTCACGATGGGGATAGAACATCTGGACGCGGGATTCAAAACGCCCCTCGCCACGGTGCATGCCTTCAACGGCTTTGCCGATGTTACCGACGCTGCCCGGCTCTCAGGCAACCACAACGGCCTGACGGATGTCTATGTTTCCCATACCGTTCCGGTCTTCTACGGCATCAAGTGGATGAACGTGCTGCACGCGATGGGCGACAATGAAATCTCGACCGGCTATGGCTGGGAATACGATTCGGTGCTGACTAAAAAGTTCGACGATCACTTCACCGCGATTGCCAAGTTCGCATGGTTCAACTCCGAAGGCGACGGCTACACCGGGACCACGGCGCTCCCCGACGCCACGCGCTTCTCGATGGAACTCAACTATGTGTTTTGAGCTCCCGCGCGCTGAAGTCAGCGCGGCTCCACCTTGCGGTAGGCATCGATCACGGCGAGTTCGCCGTCTTTTCCTTCGATGGAATTGCCGTGCTCCATGCCGATGATCAGGTCGCGCCCGGTTTCGGCGAGCTTGCGCGCGATGTGGCAGAAGACGTTGGAATAATTGATCTCCCCGGTGCCCGGTTCCTTCCGGCCGGGGTTGTCGCCGGCCTGTATGTAGCCGATCTCGTCCCAGCATGCGTCGATGTTGGGGATGAGGTTTCCCTCGCTGATCTGTTGGTGATAGATATCAAAAAGAATCTTGCAGCTCGGGCTGTTGACTGCCTTGCAGATGGCTTAGGCTTGGTCTGAATGCCGGAGAAACACGCCGCCGTGGTCGCGGTGCCAGTTGAGCGGTTCAAGCACCATGACGAGTTTCTCGGGCTCGAGGATTTCCGCGCAGCGGCGCGGCAGTGAAATGGCGTTGGCAGCTTGATAACCCTCGGCCAGCCGCGCGTTGCCGGAGGGTTTGCCATTCGCCAGCGTGTAGGGCTGGTCGATGGTGCCGGGCACCACCGTCATGAAGGTGGCTCCCACGCGCTTGGCGACATCGACGGATTCAAGGATTTTCTGGAGAACTTCATCCTCCAGAGTCTTCTCGCCGCGCACAAAGGAGGGGGCTGCGAAATTCGCATAAGCGACGAACACTCCCATTTTCATGCCGTGATCCTGGAGCGCCTTGCCGATTTTTTCCTGCATCTCCGGTGGTTGCGCGGGCAGTCCGTTGTCTTCCCAGGCGGTGAAGCAGTGGTCGGCCGCAAATTTGAGTTGATCGATCACATCATCCCCGGCGTGGGGCTTGGACATGCCGGGATGGAGGGGCGAACCGCAGTTTGAATTTTTCCCGCGAAGCTTCAGCGGCGAGGAAGGGAAAAAGTGGCGGCACCGGCGAGCATGGCGGTGCGGGTGAGGAAATGACGGCGGCTGCGTTTCATGACGGTGGGTTTACTGGCGAGGTTGTGACGGATGGCGAGAGTTTGCAAACGACAAACGTGGTGGCAATCGCGGCGAAAGCGGCCAGCCACGGCAGCCAGACTGCGGAGGCTGTGGCGAGGATTTGCGCGGTCAGGCAGAATCCGGCGAGCAGAACGAAAGCAATGTTGCGCGGGTATGAGGGCAGCAGGGAGATCAGCTTGAGAGCGGCAATGAGTAGGGAGAGCAGGACGATTTCCTGACAGCAGGTGAACCGTGCGATCACCCGCGCTGGGGCCAGACCGGTGTCGGAGGCGATGGCGGCGATGACTGGCGCAAGGTTTCCGGAAAACGCCCGCGTGGCCGGTTCCGCCGCGCTGTGGTCGTCGCGCAGAATGACGGGCTCCGGCGCTTGTTTCGGGAAAAGATCATCGCCGCCATCGATCAACGCGTCAGCCGCAATCTCGGCGAAAGGAGTCACTTGCCCGAGTGGCAAGGCCAGGCGGCCAAAGCGGTCGAGTGGCACAACCGGCCCCTGTGGGCTGAGTTTGAGATACTCGCCGAGGCGGATTTCGATGCCGTCCAGCGGCAAGTCCAGGCCCTGCATGGCGGCAAGCAGCGGAAATGCGAAGACCACCCGGTCGTCCCAGCGGGCCAGCAGCGGGGCGAAACGGCTGGCGGGCTCGGAGTCGAGCGTTTGGAATCCGGCCCGCGTGTTTTCCTTGCCGAGGATCACGCCGGGCAGAGGCACGCGGTTCACAACTGGCAGCGATGTGATATCTCCGTGGATCCTGCTAACAGAAACCGAGGCGTTTCGAAACGCGGCCGGCATCGGCTCCGCGACCGCCCCGCGGGTGAGTGGCGCGGCCATGACCAGTGAGTCAAAGCGGCCGAGTGTCTTGTCGAGCGCGGCAAGGCCGATGGGGTCCGGCTTGTCCCATGCCAGCACGGCGGCGGTGGCGGCTTTTCCCGCGCCGAGGCGCTGGAAGTTGCTGAGAATAACCGCAAAGTCGATGGGCGAGGGCGGCGAGCTTTGGAAAAAGCCCTCGGGATCGTCGCCGAGCGAAACGATCAGCGGCGCGCGCTTGGGATCGAGCCGTTGTTTGGAGGCGAAAGTCCGCAGTTTCCACGGGTTCGCGTGGCTACCCTCGCCGGTGATGAAAAACGGCGGATTGGCCGTGCTGCGGGCGACGGTCTTGAAGGCCGCGCGGTCGAGCGCGGTGCCGGGCAGTAAGATCCAGCCGATGAAGGCGGCCAGCGCCGCGGTGAGCGGAACGCGCAGGCAGGGCTGGAGCAGGCCGTTCACGGCGGTTTTCAGCGGATGGCCGCGAGCACCGGCGCGAGCGGGGTTTCCAAAGGTGTGCCGGCGGTCACGTCACCTAACAACCGCGCCGCGGTGGCGATGTGCGGGCGATACCATTCATCGCCGCGGTTTTTCAGGATGTTGCCATAGGCGCCGAGCGCCTGCATCAACCGCTGGGCGGCGCACTGGTGGAACAGGGTCGGCTCCGGGCGCTCGTCGGCGATGTCCTCCCACAGTTCTAACAACGCCTCGCGCTCGTCGGCGGAGTGACCCATGTAGGGATCGAAGATGAGTGATGCGAGATCGTATTCCTGGCGGCCGCGGCGCAGGCCCTGGAAGTCGATGAGCCAGACCTTGCCGTCTTTCACCATCAGGTTCTGCGATTGGAAATCCCGGTGGACCAGATGCCTTGCCACGGTGCCGAGCTTCTCCGCCATTTCCGTGAACGCCGGGTTTTTCCGCAGCGCTGTGGCATCCATGCCGAGGAAATCCTCCACCAGATGCTCGAAGAAATACTGCTGTTCCCAGCGGTAGAGATCCGCATCGAACGGCGGCATCAGGTGGAAGTCCTTGGCCGGCTTTGCATAAAATAACTTGTCCACCTGCTCGAAGGCCGAGCGGTAAAGCGGCAGCCGTTCCGCGAACGGCCGGTCTTTCAGCGAGAGCAGATCAACATCGCCGAGATCCTCCACCAGCGCCACCCGGTAGCGGGCGCGCTCGTGGATGATTTCCGGCACGCGCAGTTTCGCCTGCCTGAGGAAATTCCCCACCGGGATGAACTGCTCGTTGTCCTCGCGCTCCTCGGTCCAGTGGATGCCGATGAACGGCTCGTGCACCGGGGATTTCACCCGCACGATGGTGCGGCCGGACGCGCCGCGCTTGATCGGCTCCAGCGTGATGGGCACCGTCGGGTCCACTCCGAGGAACTGTCGGGCGGTGGAAAGGATCGCTTCGGTTGGCATGGGCGGCGCGAACTTGGGTGGAAATCGCCCTTTCTGCCAAGGGAAAACCGGTGGTTTCACTCATGATGATAAAACCAAAGCAGCACCAGCAAACCGATGCCCGTGCCCCAGAGCAGCCAAGCGTTGGTGATGAAATATGGATAAATCATCAGCGCCAGCCCGATAGCCCGCGGTTGCCACAGCTCCAGCTTGCGCCCATAGGAAAACGCCCCCCAGCCGAGGGTTCCGAAGATAAATCCTGCGAGCAGATTGTAAGGATTGAAATTCAGCACGGGTGAATTCTGCGCTCGCCGAGTCCGTCTGCGAGCCTAGATTTCCGCGCGCATGCAAAAACTCCTGCTCATCGGCAACGGTTATCTCGGGCGGCAAATCGCCCGCGTCTTCCGCGGGCATGGCTGGGAAGTGACGCCCGTCTCGCTCTCCGGCGGCGATGACTCGCTGGCTTGCGATGTCGGCGATCCTGCGGCGGTGAATCAACTCCCGGCCGCTGATTTCATCGTCCACTGTGCCGCCTCCGGCCGCGGAGGCGCGGAGGCCTACCAGCACGTCTATGTGAACGGTTGCCGGAATCTAACTGAAAAATTTCCCGGCGTGCCATTGTTGTTCACCTCCAGCACTTCGGTGTATGCGCAGATCGATGGATCGGTCGTCACCGAGGAAAGTCCGGCGATTCCAGAGCGGGAGACCGGGCGTTTGTTATTGGAGGCTGAAAAGATCACGCTGGCCGCGGGCGGCATCGTTGCCCGTCTCTCAGGCATCTATGGTCCGGGCCGCAGCGTGATTCTGAAAAAATTCCTCTCCGGCGAGGCGGTGATCGAGGAGGAAGGACGTCGTTTCCTCAACCAGATCCATCGCGATGACGCGGCGCGCGCGATTTTTCATCTGGCGGTTTCCCGCGCCAACGGAGTCTTCAACGTCAGTGACTCCACGCCGCTTTCCCAACTGGAATGTTATCAGGCGCTGAGCCGGATGTTCACCCAGCCGCTGCCGCCAAACGGTCCGCGCGATTTGACCCGCAAGCGTGGCTGGACTCACAAGCAGGTCTCCAACGCCAAAGTGCGCGCCAGCGGCTGGCAGCCGGATTTTGCCTCGTTTCTCGATGCGGCGGAAGGCGTCGCGGCCGGTTTGTGAGGTGGCCCGGATGGGAAACCTGACGCGAGATATGCCAGCGTGTTCAGCAGTTATGTGGACGAGCTGATGATCCCGCAGTTGAAGGAACTGCGCGGTGATTACGGCGTGGACGGCGTTTGGATCGACGGCGAGTGCTGGGCGGTGACGCCGGATTACAGCGAGCGTGCGCTGCAAGCCTTCAAGCAAGCTACCGGCATCGCGGAGGTTCCAAGAAAACCGGGAGAATCCCCATTGGCGCGAGTTTCTGGAGTTCAACCGCGAGGGATTCCGCCGCTACGTGCGCCATTACGTGGATGAACTGCACAAGTTCGATCCCGGCTTCCAAGTGACGAGCAACTGGCTTTTCAGCGACCTCATGCCGGAGCCGGTCAGCACGAACGTGGATTTTCTATCAGGTGACCATCCGCAGATGGACAGCGTGCGTGCGGCGCGGCTTTCGGTGCGCTGGCTCGTGGCGCAAGGAAAGCCGTGGGATCTGATGGCATGGGTCTTCGGCGGCAAGGAAAACAGCGATCCGGCGCGTTCCTACAAAACCACCGCCGCGTGCAGCGCATTCGGCAGTATGCATGAAGCGGATGATTTTAAGGACGCATCGTGACCCGCCGCCACGCGTGATTTCCTCGCGGCGCTCACGCGCGAGTTGTTTCCAAAGCCGGTGGTCGAGGTGCGCGGCTCGCGCTGCGTGGATGTCTCGCTTCAGCGCAAGGACGGGCGCTTGTTGGTGAATCTCCTCAACACGAGCGGCCCGCACGCGGACCCCTCGGTCCTCACGCTTGGCGAGGTGGAGCCGATGGGGCCGCTGGAAATTTCCCTGCGGCTGCCCGCCAAACCCAAGCGGCTGACGCTGGAGCCCGGCGGCGAAAGCATCGACTGGCGCGAGCAGGATGGAGAAATCCGGCTGATCATTCCGCGGCTTGGAATCCACCGCGTGCTGGCCGTCGAGTGAAGGACCTGAAGCGGGGTTCTTTTTTGAGACCCGCCGGGGAATTGTCTTTGCCATGTCGGGATTTTTTGCGATTTCCACCGCAAGAGACCGCAAGGTTTTCCGGATGCATGGAGGCTTCGGTGGTCTCGTTCACCCTTCGGATGCCCACGGATCGAAAGCAGCTTGTTAGACTGACCTGGAAGCGGTTTCGCGGCGCCATCCGGATGCTGGTGAAATCCAGGCAAGGGCCCAAGGCCATGGTGTTTGCCATCACGCTGGTGGTGCTGATGCTGCTGATCAACAGCCTCAACGTGATCAACAGCTTCGTCGGCCGCGATTTCATGTCGGCCATCGAGAGCAAGAACCTCACGGCCTTTCAAACCCAGGCGCTGCTTTACGCCGGGGTTTTCATCCTCTCCACGGTGGTTGCCGTGTTCTACCGCTTCACCGAGGAGCGCCTTGGCATCCTGTGGCGCGAGCAGTTGACCTGGCGCCTCACCGAGGCCTATCTCAGCCAGCGCGCCTATTACCGTCTTGATTCGGCCGCCGGCGTGGCCAACCCGGACCAGCGCATCACCGAGGACGTCAGGGCATTCACCACCACCACGCTTTCCTTCACCCTGCTCATTCTCAACGGCACCATCACCGCGATTTCGTTCTCGGGCGTCTTGTGGAGCATCAGCCCGTTCCTCTTCACCGTGGCGGTGGTCTATGCCGTGTGCGGCTCGGCGATGACGATTCTGTTGGGAAAACCGCTGATCCGTCTCAATTACAACCAGTTTGACATGGAGGCGAATTTCCGCGCGGACCTGATCCATGTGCGGGAAAACTCCGAGTCCATCGCGCTGGCCCACCGCGAGGGGCGCTTCAAGACCCGCCTGAAAAAACGCCTCGACGCGCTGACCGGAAACTTCCGCCGGCTCATCCGCATCAACCGCAACCTCGGATTCTTCACCAACGGCTACAACTATTTCATCCAGATCATTCCGGCGCTCATCATCGCGCCGAAGTTCATCTTCGGCGAGGTCGAGTTCGGGGTGATCACCCAGTCCACCATGGCGTTCGCCACGCTGCTCGGCGCGTTTTCGCTCATCGTCACCCAGTTCCAGTCGATTTCTGCGTTCACCGCGGTCACGGCAAGGTTGCACTTTCTGAGCGATGCCATCGAAAAGGCCCACCAGACACTGCCCAGTGCCATCGAGTTCGAGGAGTTTCCGGACCGTGTGCGCTACGAAAACGTCACCTTGCTCACCTCGGACAAATCGCGGCTGCTGCTGGACGATCTCACCCTTGAGATCCAGCGCGGATCTCAATGGCTGGTCACCAGCGCGGAAGACACGCCGAAGCTCGCGATGTTCCGCGCCACAGCGGGCGTCTGGGACTGCGGCGCGGGCAAGATCTTCCGGCCGGGTCTTGATGACATCCTGTTTCTTCCGGAGCGGCCGTATCTCCCGCCGGGTCCGCTGCGCGATGCGCTGGTGAGGTCCGGCATGGAAGTCGCCACGAAGGATCCCGCCATCCATGCGGTGCTGCACCGGCTCGGGCTGCATCAGGTGGTCGAACGTGTCGGCGGGCTCGATGCCGAGCAGGACTGGGATGATATGTTTTCCATCGGCGAGCAGCACTTGCTGTCCATCGCGCGGATTTTCCTCGCCCATCCGGCGTTCGTGTTTCTTGACCGGCCGGGAAGTTCGCTGCCGGAATCCCAGATCGCCACCATCCTCGAAATGCTCGCCGAGCAACGCATCGGCGTGGTCATCCTCGCCAAAAACGGCGAATCCGGCCTGCACTTCGACGCGCATCTCGACATCAAGCCCGACGGCCGCTGGGAGATCATCCATCAACCGGGCTCCGCCAGCGCCTGATTCCGGCAGGCGGGCGTTTCAGCAAGCGCCCTTCACCATTTTCACGTCGGGATGGTCACCTCGAGAAACTCATCGCCCACGGTGGTGTAGCCGAGCCGTTGGTAAAACCCTTCCGCGGAGCGGCGCGCGTGAAGCTCGAACTCGCGGAAACCGCGCGCCTGCAGATGGCGCTCCATTTCCTCCATCAGCCGCCGCCCTGAGATGCCGGGGCCACCGCCATTTGGCGGATATTCGCCTTCACCGGCGTAACCGGCACCGCCACCACGCGGGCTGTTAGAGAGCCGTCGGCATCGAATAGGTCGAAGTGAAACTGCCGGTCATCCGCCGCCACATCCCCGGCCTCAAGCCGAGCGGCTGGCGCAGCACTTCATCGCGCAGTGCGGGTTCCAGCGCGTATTCCGGCGAACCATGGGCGATTTCACGAAACAAGAGCGGCGTCATGTTGGAAATCAAAAATCAGTCACGGCTGCCGGCGAGGCGGTGATTGAGGGCGACGGAGCGGCGCAGCGCGCGCATCACATCCACCAGGCCCTGATGCGAGGCCGCCGCCGCCGCGCAGGCGGATTCGAGTGTGGTATTGCGGCTCACATGGCGGCCGATCTCCGCATGGAGCTGGCGCATCTGGGTATCGAGCAAGCCACTTTCGGCCCGCAGGATGGAAATCTCCTTGTTGCCCTCGCCGATCGCCTGAAAGGCCTCGGAAGCTTGGAAGCGCCGCTGCCGTTTCTCGTCCTTGAGCTGTTCATCCAGCTCATCCACTTTCAAGTCGCCTTGTTCGATCAAATGGCCGATGCGGATGCGCTCCTGCTTGAGCTCGGAAAACTTGCCGCGAAGCTCGACGAGGCGGGTCTTGACCTTGGCGATTTCCTCAAGGTTTGCGGGTGAATCGCCGCTTTCGTTGGTGAGCACCTCGAGCTTCATCTTAAGGCCGACGTAGGACCTGCGGACCTCCCGGGCATCCGCCACCACGCGGTCCCGCTGGTGGGCGAGAGCCTCAAGCTCGGTGAGCAGGGCCACCCGCTTGTCCATGAGCTCTTGGTTGATTTCCGGCGTGCTGTTGAGGATGTCGGCGCGCTCTTCATGGGCCTTGTTGAGCTTCTCCTGGCATTCCGCGAGTTTGTTGCGCGCCTCTTCCCGCTCCTTGATGAGCTTGCGGAGGTTCCAATACTCCACGGAAAGCGCCTCGATGTTCTCCACTTTCTCCCAGATCATGGCACCGAGCTGTGCCTCGGCCTCGCGCAGCAGGTGCATTTCGCTGGCCGCATCCGCCATGCGCTGGGCCCTGCGGA
Source organism: Verrucomicrobiaceae bacterium (assembly GCA_003820635.1). Next base: position 13,220 of record RPOS01000058.1, read on the forward strand.
TGTATCCGAAGGCCTGGGCGACGCGGGCAACGAAGTAGCGGGAGGGGGTCATGGGAGCTTATTTCGAAATTTGGCGCTGCAGGTTCTCGATGACCGAGAAATCCTCCAGTGTGGTCACATTGCCAGAGACCGTGCCGGTGGCGAGGAGCTCCTTGAGCAGACGGCGCATGATCTTGCCGGATCGTGTCTTGGGCAAGCCCGGAGCAAAGTAAAGGTCGTCCGGCTTGGCGATGGCGCCGATCACCTTGCCGACGTGGTTGCGGAGCTCGGCACGGAGTTGCTCGGACTCGGTGAAATTTCCCTTCAGCGTGACAAACGCGGCGACGGCCTGGCCCTTCAGTTCGTCCGGGCGGCCGATCACCGCGGCCTCGGCCACGGCAGGGTGGGAAACCAGCGCGCTCTCGATTTCCGCCGTGCCGAGGCGGTGGCCGGAAACGTTGAGCACGTCATCAAGGCGGCCGATGATCCAAAAATTGCCGTCCTTGTCGCGCCGCGCGCCATCGCCGGCGGTGTAGAGGCCGGGATAGTCGGACCAGTAGGTTTTCGCGTAGCGCTCCTTGTCGCCGTAGATGGTCCGCAGCATCGATGGCCAGGGCTTGCGGATGACGAGGCGGCCGTCCTGATCCGGTTTGCACTCCTTGCCGGCGTCGTCGAGGATGGCGGCATCGATGCCGAAGAATGGCATGGTCGCGGTGCCGGCCTTGAGTGGCGTTGCTCCGGGTAACGGGGAAATCAAAATCGCGCCGGTTTCCGTCTGCCACCAAGTATCGACGATCGGGCATTTTCCGCCGCCGATGTGCTTGTGATACCAGTTCCATGCCTCCGGGTTGATCGGCTCGCCCACCGAGCCTAACAGGCGCAGCGAGGAAAGATCCGCGGCGGCGGGGAAATGATCGCCGGCCTTGATGAAGGCGCGGATGGCGGTGGGCGCGGTGTAGAAAATGGTGACGCCGTATTCCTCGATCATTTTCCAGAAACGGCCGAAGTCCGGGTGATTCGGCGCGCCTTCATACATCACTTGCGTCACGCCGTTGGCCAGCGGGCCATAAACGATGTAGGAGTGGCCGGTGATCCAGCCGACATCCGCCGTGCACCAATAGACATCCTCGTCGCGCATGTCGAAGATGTATTTGCAGGTGGAGTAGGTTCCCGTTAGATATCCGCCGGAAGTGTGGAGAATGCCCTTGGGCTTGCCGGTGGAGCCGGAGGTGTAGAGCACGAAGAGCGGATGCTCGGAATCGAACGCCTTGGCCGCGTGCTTGGCGGTAACCTGGGCCACTTCCTCATGCCACCATGAATCGCGCTCGGCTTCCATCTTCACCTCGTTGCCGCAGCGGTTCACCACGATCACGCGCTTGACGTGTTTGTATTTCACCAGCGCCTCATCGACCACCGGCTTGAGCGCCACGATTTTTCCACGCCGCCATCCGCCATCCGCGGTGATGACAGTGGTCGCGCCGGAATCCTCAAGACGATCGACAATGGCCTCGGATGCGAAGCCGCCGAACACCACGTTGTGCACCGCGCCGATGCGGGCGCAGCCGAGCATGGCGATGGCCGCCTCCGGAATCATCGGCATGTAGATCAGGACGCGGTCGCCGGATTTGACGCCTTTTTTCTCCAGCACGTTGGCGAAGCGGCAGACCTCGCGCTGGAGCTGGCCGTAGGTGAGCACGCGTTTGTCTCCGGGCTCGCCCTCCCAGATGATGGCCGCCTTGTTGCGGCGCGGGCCCTCGGCGTGGCGGTCCACGCAGTTTTCACAGACGTTGAGCTTGCCGCCGTCGAACCACTTGGCGAAGGGGGCCTTCCACTCGAGCGTCTTCTTCCACTTTTTGCGCCATGTGAGTTCCTTCGCCTCCTTGGCCCAGAACTCGGCGGGTTTGGCAATCGATGCCTTGTAGAGTTTTTTGTAAGCCGCCATCGACGGGATTCGCGCCTTGGCGGAAAACTCCTTGGACGGCTTGTGGACCTTGTCGTGGTCGTGACTGGGGGTGGACTTCTTGGAACTCATCGACTTTTGGGAAATTGATTCTAGCAGCAGGATTGTGGCGCAAGCTAGGTGGCGATTCCGTTGTTGGCAAGACGCCAGAAGCACTTAATCCGGCCTTTTTGCCCTCGGTTTTGGCTTTTCTTTCTCCTCCACGCCGCCCATGAGCATGGCGGTTTCCTTGCGGTTGAGGATCGCCCAGTGGCCGGGTTCCAGATCGCCGAGCCACAGTCCGCCCACGCGCACCCGCAACAGTTTGGTGACCTGATAGCCGAGCGTCTCGAACATCACGCGGATCTGGCGTTTCGCGCCGTGGTCGAGCACCACCTTGATCCGGCGGGGCGAGAGCCGCTCGATGGCCTTGGCCTTGAGCTTGCCTTCCGGGGTGTAAACGCCTTCGAGAAACTGGTCGAGGTGTGCGTTTTCAAACGCCTGGTTCGCGGTGACGAGGTATTCCTTTTCCACCGATTTGGACGGGTGCATCAACTGCTGCGAGAGATCGCCGTCGTTGGTGAGGATGAGCAGGCCTTCCGAATCCCGGTCGAGCCGGCCGACGTGGTGGAGCGAACGCAGCGTTTCCGGCAGCAGCGCGTAGATCGTCTCGCGGCCGAGCTCGTCCTCGCGGGTGCAGACGTAGCCGCGGGGTTTGTGGAAGGCGACGATGAGCGCTTCCTTTGGGGAAACCCGCTTGCCGTCCACGCGGACGTGGTCGCCCGGGGCGATGCGGGTGCCCATGTTGATGCAGGGGCTGCCATTCACCTCCACCCGGCCCGCCTGGATGAGTTCATCGCACTTGCGGCGGGATCCCACGGCGCAGGAGGCGAGGTATTTGTTAAGACGGGTGCCTTCGTTCATGGGGATGGGTGTAAATGGAAAAGGCGCGAAACCCACAGGGCTCCGCGCTTGGAAAAGGAAAATCCAAACCCGGGATCAACCCTCTTGTTTGGTCTTCGGCAGGCCCATGGGAGAGCGGCCGGCTTGCCATTCGCCGCGGGATTTGAGCAGCTTGACGCGCTCGAAACGCTTGAGAACGGAACGCTTGCCGCCGACGGTGGCGCTGGACTTGAGACTGTTGTGCTTGGACATCGCGTGAGGTGGTTTGAAATCGCGGGAGGCGGAAACTAGGGGCCGCCTGCGCCCGTGGCAACCCGAAAATCAGGCTAAAATTCCGCCCCGCATTGCGCCAAGTAGAATGACACCGGAGAGGAGCAGAGGAATCGGCTTTCGTCGGTCGTTGCGCCAGAAAGAATGACACCCGGAT
>RPOS01000059.1 GCA_003820635.1 Verrucomicrobiaceae bacterium
ACTCATAATCCCTTGGTCCAGGGTTCAAATCCCTGCGGGCCCACTTTGAAAAACCAACAACTTAATAAGGTGGCTTAACAAATAGTGACCACCACCGATGACCACCTCGCCCTAAAGTTTCCTTGATTTCCGCGGTCACGCAGGGCTTTCCGTGAATCCGCGATTGAGTGGAATCAGATCGGCGAAAACCATCGTCCGGCTCCTCAAAAAATCCGCGAGCAAACAGACCTGTGAAGGCAATCATTGCAATCGCTGATGGCTTCATGGCAAGCTGCGCACCCGTGGCCGCGCCGATTTCTGAATCACCGCCTGAGGGTATCGCCCTGTTTGATCTCGATGGTACCTTGCTGCCGTGGGACTGCCAGTTGCTGTTCCGGCATTTCGTGCTGCGCCGCGAGCCGTGGCGCGGGATGTTCCTGCCGGTGTTCCTGCTGTTTCTGCCGTTGGCGGGCCTGCTCGGTGCGGGACGGATGAAGCGGGTGTTTCTTAGTTTCCTGTGGCGGATGAGTCCGGAGAAACTCGCGGAGCATTCCCAGGACTTCGCACGGGCGCTGATGCCGTCGATCTATCAGGAATTGCGGGATGATCTGGAAAAGCACCGGGCGGCCGGTCATTTCCTGATTCTCGCTTCCGCGAGTCCGGAGTTTTATGTTTCGGAAATCGGGCGCGTGCTCGGCTTTGATCTCACGCTTGGCACGGTGGTGGAAAGCGGCGGTTTTTTCCCGAAACTGGTGAATCACAAGGGCGTTGCAAAGGTCGTGCGGCTGAAGCGAGAGCTGCCCGCACCCTGGTTTGAAAACGGCAAGCTGCGCCGCTGCCATGGCTACACCGACAGCTGCGCGGACCTGCCGATGCTCGGGCTCTGCGAGGCTGCCACGGTGGTGAATCCCCCGCCACAGCTCGCGGCGCTTGCGGGGCAATCCGGCTGGCGCATCGTGCGGCCAGCGCGGCCGTGGCGGAGCCGCCTGGATTTCGCGCTGCGGGTGCTGGCGCTTCTGACCGGCCTCGGCCGCGCTCCGGCGGGGCTCACAGTGCGATCCGGAAAAAATCCCGCATGACCTCGCGGTAAACATCGCGCTTGAATTCCGGCAGCCAGTCGAGATCGAACTCCTCCGGCGGGATCCAGCGGTAGGCGCGGAATTCGCGGGGCGTTTGGTCCACGTTCACCTGCGGGGCACCGGGTTTGAGATGGCAGAGGAAATACGTCTGCTCCTGGCCGTGGCTGCCGTGCTTGCGGAGTTTCTTGCCGCGCGAGCCTTGGGGGTAGAGGTAGCGGTAGCCTTCGCGGCGGTCGATGACCTCGTAATGCCGGGGCTCAAGGCCAACTTCCTCGCGCACTTCCCGAAACAAGGCCTGTTCCGCAGTTTCACCGGCATCCACTCCGCCTTGCGGAAATTGCCAGGCACCGGGAATGGTCGCCCGCTCGCAAATCAGCAGGCTGCCGGCCGGATTCACAATGAGCGCGGCGACGTTGGCGCGGTAGCGAACCATGCGCGGAGTCTGCATTTAGCGACCTTTTCTGGCAATGTTTAACTTTTCCTTATTATTGCAGGCGAATGCTGGCCAAGCGCCACTGGTTTTGCCACCTTGCCGCCATGATCAAAAAAGCCCTGCTGCTCGCTCTGATGTTGGTTTTGCCCGTGCATGCCCAGAATGCTCCCGCCGCCCAACCGAAAACCGATGACGCGCCACAGCCGAATCGTTTCTGGCAGGCCACGCTGCCCGGCGGCCATTACATGGTGGCGCTGGACCGCGTCTCGGCCGTCAGCCGCCACCGATACGTGCTCGATGGCGCGGTGATCGTCGATGAAGTCACCATCGACGCGATCGGCCAGGCGCTGGCACGTTTCTATTTCATCCAGCCCATCACCGCCACTGCCGAGAGCGCCGCCGGGGCTGCCGCAGCACGCCTCGCGGACCGGGCAGGGGAAGCCATCGACAAGGCCGCGAACGTCGCCGGCACGGATGTCCACCAGATGGTCATCAAGAAATTTCCCGAAACCACCCACGCCCGCACCATCGAATACCGGTTGCTGTCCGCCGAAGAACTCGCCGCGCTTCACAACAGCATCCGCAGCGCTTGGGAAAGCGGCAAGGGAAGGAAGTTCGCAGTGAAATGAGTCCAAGCGCCTGCTTGCGGGTTGAAATGGCACAAGTAAACTCCGCCCATGAGTTCCTTCGAAAGCAAAGTCCAGGACGCCCTTGCCAATCCCAAAAACCAGGGGGAAATCCCGGACGCGGATGCGGTGGGCACCGTTGGCTCGCCGGAATGCGGCGACATGCTGCGGATGTGGCTGAAGTTCACCGAAAAGGACGGCAAGCGGGTGATCGACCGCGCGTCGTTCCAGGCATTCGGCTGCCAGACGGCCATCGCCGTGGCCTCGATGGCCACCGAGCTGCTCAAGGGCAAGACCGCCGAGGAAGCGAAGCATTTGAGCGCTCAGGAGCTCGCCGGAGATCTCGGCGCGCTGCCGCCGATGAAAATCCACTGCGGTCAACTCGTGGAAGGGGCGCTGCGCAACGCGCTCGACCAATCCGCCCCGGCGGAAACTCCGGCGGCGATGGCTCCCACGCTCGCCGCGGATCTGCACCGTCCATCCGCTGGAAAAATCCGCATCGTGCCCATCGAGTGATCCAGTCCTCCATTCCAATTCCGTGTTAGAACTCAAGGAAGTCAGTTTCACCGTCCGCAAGGATGGCGCGGAAATCCCGCTGGTGGACCAGGTGTCCATCGAGGTGCCGAGAGGGCATTTCATGGCGATCGTCGGCCCGTCCGGCTGTGGCAAGACCACGCTGCTCAAGACCATCGCCGGGCTCAATCCGGAGTCGGCCGGCGCCTTGTTCTGGGATGGACGGAATCTTTCCGAAGACGGGGATTTCTCGCCCACCGAGATCGGCTACGTGCCGCAGTTCTCCATCGCTTATGATCCGCTCACCGTGGATGAATCCGTGGAGGCCGCCACCCGGCTGCGGGTGCGCTGCGGCGGCACGGCGGAGCTCGATGCCCGCATCGACCGCGTGCTGGAGGAAACCGGGCTGGCCGCCATCGCGGACCGCCAGGTGAAAGTTCTATCAGGTGGCCAGAAGCGCCGGCTCGGGCTGGCGATGGAGCTGGTTTCCGATCCGAAAATCCTGCTCTGCGACGAGGTCACCTCCGGCCTGGACCCGCGCTCGGAGCGGGAAATCGTCCATCTGCTTCACGACCTCTCGCGAAAGGACGGCCGCATCGTGCTTTCGGTCACGCATTCGCTCGCGCATCTGGAGTTGTATGATTCCATCCTTGTCCTGCACGAGGGGCGTGTGGCCTTCCACGGTCCGCCCGGGCAACTCACCCATTACTTCTCCGTGCATGACACCGAGGAGGTTTATCCGCGACTCGCCACCCAGGCATCCGCGAGCTGGCGGTCGTCCTGGCGCAAGCACAGCGCATCCTATCAGAAAATGATCCGCCACAACCGAGAGCGGCTCATTGCCGGCGGCGGCCTGCATGTTCCCGTGGAGCCTGCGGAAACCGCCGGGCTGCGCCTGCCGGGATTTTTCAGCCAGTTCCTCACCCTGATATCGCGGCGCTGGCGCATCTTCTCGCGGGACCGCGGCCAGGTCATGCTGCAGCTCGCCATCCTGCTCTGCTTCCCGGTGCTGGTGACGATTTTCAGCGACAAGGCATCCGGCAACATCCGCCGCTATTCGGACATGCGCCAGACCGACATTGCGGCGGAAATCCAGGAGCAGCAAAGCGTCCGGGCGGACCAGGCCAAGGTCGGCTCCGCCGTGTCCGGCATCATCATGTTCCAGGTGGTGCTGCTCTCGCTGATGGGTTCTAACAACTCGGCGCGGGAAATCGCCGGCGAGCGCCCGGTTTACGAGAAGGAGAAATTCGGCGGCTTGCGGCCATCGGCCTATCTTGCGTCGAAGGTGGCGTTTCTCTCCTGTCTGGTGCTCACGCAGTCGTTGTGGATGGCGTTCTTCGTGAATTTCTTCGGGCCCTTCCGTGGGGATTTCGTCCAGCACGCGGTTTTCCTGCTGCTGGTCAATGCGGCGATGACTTCCATCTGCCTGGCCATTTCCGCGCTGATGCGCACGGCGGAGCAGGCGTCGCTGCTTTCGATCTATCTGGTGGGCTTCCAGCTTCCGCTTTCCGGCGCGGTGCTCGCGCTGCCGGAGAAGATCGAGGTTTTCACCCGCCCGTTCATCTCCGCTTACTGGGCGTGGTCCGGCTCGGTGGAAGCCTTGCAGACGCAGGTGCACGCCGCGGTGAAATCCGTGATCGACACCGGTCTTTCCGCGCAAGAAATCTGCCTTTACGCGCTGGTGGCCCACATCCTGGCGGGCCTCATCGCGGCGTGGATCGGAGCCTCGCGGCCGCAGTGGGAATGAGCCATGCACGCGGCATGCAGCCGTTTTTCAAAACGCGCCGTTGAGCTTGCGGCCGGCCCAGAAGGTGCCTAACAGCACAATCAGCGCGGTGAGGGTGCCCCAGTGGGACCACAGCGGGATGCGGCTTTCCAGCGGGCGCGGCTCGGGCAGGGCGTTGATCTCCTTGACCAGCTCGGCAAGCTGCGCGGGCTGGATCACCCGGCCTTTGGAAACGCGGGCCATTTCCTCCAGCACTTCCGGGCGCGCCGGTTGGCCGGTTTTCTCGATTTCCACGCCTTGGGCGAGCAGGGTGGTTTCCAGCGGCTTGTCCTCCGCTCCGCTGGCGGTGGCACGGATCTTCCATGCCCCGGGCAGGTCCACTTTGAAGCGCCCGCTGAAGGCTCCCCAGGCGCTTTCGTTTTTCTGCAGCTCGATGCGCTGGCTGCGGCCGTCGGGTGCTGTTAGATCGATGGCCACCGAGCCTTTTTCCAGCGGTGCGCCGTTGGCGTCGAAGGCGTTGGCATTGAGGGTGACGGTGGAGCCGGGCTCCGGGCGCTCCGGGGTGAAGAAGAGGCGCACGCGCTGGCCGGATGCCATGTTGCGCTGGTAGGACATCCAGCGCGCCACCTGGCCCCAGAAGCGGTAGTGATAGAGATCCTCCACGCCGCGGCGCCAGCGCCATGCGGAGTCGATGCCCATGAAGAGCACCTTGCCATTGCCGGCGGGTCTGGTGACCAGCAGCGGCACGGGGCCGAACTTGTCGCGGCGGTTGCCATGCACGGCGAGCACCTCGCTGCCGCCCTTTGCCTTGATGACCGGCGCGTGCCAGAAGAAACCCGGCAGCCTGCGCCAGATCTCCGGGTTTTCCTGCTCGTTATCGCCGAGCATGGTGAGCAGCGAGCCGCGGCCCTCGGTGGTGAGCGTGAGCGGCGCGGCGATGGATTCGGAAAATCCGGCGGGCTTGTCCTCGTCGAGCATCACCGGGATGAGGTCGGAGAGCTCGGTTTCCAACAATGACATCTGGTTGCCCTGCGGACCGGGCATGAAGATGACGCCGGACGCCTGGTTTTCCACAAGGCCACGGATGAGAGCGCATTGCTCCTTGGTGAGTTGGTCGTTTTTCACGCCCACGTCTCCGAGGAAGATGACGTCGAATTTGGCGAGTTCTTCCAGTTTCTCGGGAAAGGCCTGGATGTAGTCCTTGCCACCGCCGGGGCCGAGCTGCGGGTGGAAAAGCAGGCAGGAGAGCTCGACGCCGGGGTCGCGCGAGAGCGCGTTGCGCAGGAAGCGGTATTCCCAGCGCGGCAGGCTCTCGATGACGAGCACGCGGATTTTTTCCGGGCGGCCGGCGATGGTGAACTTGCGTGAGTTGTTAGAAACGACGAGTTCGCCATCCGCCACCGGGATGGAGAGTTCCAGGGTGGAGGTGCCTTCCTTCTCGATGCGCCAGAGGATGGAATCGTAGGTTTCCGAATTCGGCGGCAGGATGATGTCCTTGGTTTGCGTGCGCCCGGCATCGTCGCGCAGGCGGACGATGGTGCGCACCTGCCGGTCCAGCGAGGAGCGGATGGTGAAGGGGATCTGCACGTTTTCGCCGGTGATGCCGTAAGTGGGCGCGGATACTGTTAGAAGATCGAGGTCCGGCAGCCGCGTCTGACTGCCCACCGGGATGGTGAACAACGGCACGCCGCGGACACGCATCTTCTGTGCGGCGACGACCGGTGGCTGGCCGAGGTTGTAGTCGCCATCGCTGAAAAGCACGACGGCGCGGAGGTTGTTCTGTTCTTTGAGCAACCCGCTGAGGGGCGATTCGAGATCGGAGCCGGAGAGCGCGGGATTTTCAGCATCCGGCGTGGCGAAGGGCAGGGCTTCGACATCGTTCGCACCCTCGGCTTCGAGGGGTTTCCAAAGCTCGGAGGCGAGGGCCTTTTTCACCCAGGCGGCACGGGAGACGACGTCGGCCTTGGCGGATAGGACGGGCGGCAGCGGCGCGTCGATGGTGCCCATCGACTTCGAGTCGTCCCACAGGATGGCGATCTTCGGCTTGGTGTTCGGATGGATGATGGTGCGCCATTCCGGCTGCCACAGCAGGATGACCACGGCGAGCGCGGCGAGCATGCGCAGGATTTCCAAAGCCGCGGTGCGCCCGCGGTGAGGGCTGCGTTTCCAAGTGAGAAACGACAACGAGCCGATCAGGATCAAGGCAATGATGCCGATCCAGAGCGTGACGGGAGTGGGGGAGAGGTGGAGCACTATGGATGAAACTCTCAATTCGAAACGATGGGCATCAGGCTGCGGTTTTTTGAGGCAAGGCCTCGGTGATGGTTTTCTTCGGCAGACACAGCAGCGCTTCCGAGATGAGGAAAAAAAGAACGGCTACGAGAAAGGCGCGCCAGACGTCGCGGGAGATGTTGGGGTCGTTGGCTTGGCCGGCTTGGTCGAGCAGGGTGTAGCGGGTGCCGTCCAGGACGGCGTCGAGCGCCTCGCGGGAGAGGATTTCCGGTGAGTCCTCGGCTGGCGGGCGGTTGAGTGCGAGCAGGCGCTCGCCAAGACGATGGATGCCGGCTTCATAATCGGCGTTGGCCGGATCCGGGCTGCCGTAATCATCGATGCGGCTGCGCGTTTCACCCGGCAGCAGACTGGCGGCGGGCGAGCCGACATCGGCATGATGTGAAGCGTCGAAGCGCTCCGCCCCGGCGGCGATGATGCGCTGGACTGCGGGCAGCAGGACATCGGCGTCGCCGAGATTGGACCAGGTATAATCCGGGATGGAGCCGAGGAACCATGCGGTGCCGTGATCGAAAATCCGGCGGATCAACGCGGGCTCGCCGTCCTCCCAGCGGGCGAGCGGTGTGAAGTCGCCTAACGGAATCTGGCGGCGGATGGCCTTGAGGCGGTTGCCGGCGACGGGGGTGCCGTCGATGCCGTCGCGCAGCGGTCCATCCGTGTGATTCCAATCACCGAGGATGAAGAATTTCCCGGCGGGAGCTTCCGTGGGGTCGGCCCACGAGAGGCCGCTGAATGAGATGTCAGACGGTGTGCCGTGTGGCAGGAAAAGCACGTGACCGCCGGAATTGAGGAAATTCTGCAGGGCATCTGCGGCGGGGCCGGCAGGCAGTGGTGCGGCCCACAGGATGGCGGCAAGGTCCGCAGTGATGGCAGCGGCAGCCTCTGCCGGATCGACACGGCGGGTTGCGTGATTTTCCAAACCCGGCGGCGCCGCGGCCAGTGCTAGGTAATCGGCGCTTTCGCCTGGGGGCGAAACAAGCAGCGATTGGATGGGGCGTGCCGGGCCGTAGGCGAAGAACGCGGCGTTGTCGCGCGGGTTGCCATCGGCGGGAATCGAGAGCCAGCCATGGCCGGTCTCGCTGCCGGCGGGTAGGGCGATGCGCTTCTGGAATCGCAACGATTGGCCGGGCATGGTGAGGTTCTCGGTGGTGCGGCTGCCGTTGAGCTGGGTGGTGAGCGGAATGGCGGATGTGCCGCGGGCCTCGCCGGAGCGCAGGATTTCGAGATCCAGCAGGAGTTCATCGCCGGAGCGGTGCGAGCTTAATAGTCTGATCGATGAGTTGGCCGCGGTGGGGCCGGTGATCGAGAGTACGCGCACGGCGGGTTTCTGCGGCAGTGCGGACAAGCTGGCGCGGGCGGCGGCCCAGCGTTCGTCGTCCGGTTTCCAATTCGATTCCTGGAGATCGGAGACAAGCCACACTTCCGAGCGGCCGGTAATGTCTGTTAGAAGCTCGGCGGCGCGTGCCAGCAGTGCGGGCAAGTCCGCCGTGCTGTCGGTGCTGGCGGTGGAGGATAGAGTGTCGAGGATTTCGGGCGAGGGGATTTCCTGCGGCCGGCCGCTGGCGCTGTCGATCAGCACGAGGCGCGCTGAACCGAGATCGGCCATGGCATCCCGTACTTTGCTGATGGCGGTTTCACGGCGCGATGCGAGCCCGTCGCCGGGCCTGATCTCCATCGAGGCGGAGCGGTCTAACAGCAGGACCACGGTGTCGATGGAGCCTCCGCCCCAGCCGATGAGGCCGGAAACGATGGGCCGGGCCGCGGCAAGCGCGAGCGCGGCAATGGCCAGCGCGCGGCAGGTGAGGATGAGAATGTTGCGGAGCTTCTTCTTGCCGCGGGACTGCCGCGAGGCCTTGAGCAGGAATTGCATCGCCGCCCACTGGATGGTCTTGTGGCGGCGGCGGTTGATCAGGTGGATCGCGATGGGCACTGCGGCCGCCGCGAGAAACCAGAGCAGGAGTGGTGCAAGGAAAAGCATCAGTGCTTTGACTTAGGAAGTCTCGCGGTCAGGAAATCACGCAGCAGCGGCTCCAGCGGCGTGTCGGTGGTGACGAGTTGATAGTCGGCGGAGGCGTCGTGGCACTTGGCGCGGACCTTGGTGAGGAAATCGCGCAGCGCGGTTTTGTATTCTTCGGCAATGAGGTTGGGCTCGGCAACGAGTGCGGTGCCGTCTTCAAGGTCCACGAATCGGTGCGGGCGATCGAACTCAAAACCGATCTCCAGCGGGTCCAGCAGGTGAAACACCGAGATGTCGTGCTTGCGATAGCGCAGGTGCTGGAGCGCATCGCCGAGCGCGGAGGGATCGGTGAAGAGATCAGAAAGAATGACGACAAAGGCGCGCTGGCCGATTTTTTCGGCAATGGTGTGGAGTGCGGTGATGAGGCCGGTTTCACCCGACGGTTCGAGTTTTCCGAGTGTCGAGAAGAACCGTTCGAGGTGCGCGGCGCGGCGGCTGGGCGGGACTTCAAGGTGGAGCTTGTCCGTGCAGATGGATAACCCGGCGGCGTCGCCTTGATTTACTAACAGATAAGCCAGCGACGCGGCGATGCGGCGGGCGTATTGGATTTTCGAATCGCCACTGCCCGCGAAGTTCATCGAACCGGATGCATCGACCACGAAGTAAGCACGCAGGTTGGTGTCCGCCTCGAATTCCTTGATGTAAAACCGGTCTGAGCGGGCAAAGGCTTTCCAGTCGAGACGGCGGGTGTCATCGCCGGGCACGTATTTGCGATACTCGGCGAATTCCACGGACGACCCGCGATGCGGCGAGCGATGTTTTCCCGCCACGTTGCCCAACATCGGCACCCGCGACTCGATGGGCAGCGAGCCGAGACGCGAGAGGAGATCGTTGTCGAGAAAGTCGTATTTCATGAGGAAACCAGAGACCGGAAACCAGAAACCAGAAAAGAGAAGATCATGCCTTGGTCACGAGTTTTTCGATGAGCGAGCCGAGCATCCTGGAAAGCTCCCGGGTTTCCTCGATCATTTCGGAAGTTTCATCGAACGGCTCAATGCCAAGCTCACGGCAAACCTCTTTATGAACCATGAGTTGGGTGCGAAGCTCACCGCATGATCCTTTGCCATATTCGAGAAACCTTGCGAAATCCGCATCCGAACGACGTTCTGCCCCCTCCGCGATGTTCGATGGAATAGACAAAGACGAGCGGGTGATCTGGCTCTTCAATTCAAATTCCCTGGAGCCATGGGCCGCGACACAAACATTCACCGCAAGCCGGCAACCGCGTTTCCAAACCTCAAGATTCTCAAAATTGTGAGAGTGCATGATTCTTAGTCTGGTTTCTGGTTTCTGGCCTCTCAAACTCACGCGTCGCGCATCTCCTTGATCAGGCGCTCGACGATTTTCTTCGACGTCATTCCCTGCGATTCCGCCGCGAAGTTGGTGATGACGCGATGGGTGAGCACGGCGGGGGCGACGGCTTCGAGGTCTTCCAGCGAGGCCATGTAGGCGCCGCGCAGGGCGGCGCGGGACTTTGCACCGAGGATGAGATACTGGACCGCGCGCGGGCCGGCACCCCAGCCGACGGTGTCCTTGATCCACTGCGGCGACTCCGGTTGGTGCGGGCGGGTCTTGCGGACCATGTTCACTGCATATTCATAGAGGTGCTCGGGCACCGGGACGCGGCGGACGAGTTGCTGGCAGGCGAGGACTTTCTGGCCATCGAGCAGGTGGCCGAGCGTCTGCCGGGCGGAGCCGGTGGTCTCGCGGGCGATGCGTTTTTCCTCATCGGCTGAAGGGTAATCGACTTCGATGAGGAACATGAAGCGGTCGAGCTGTGCTTCCGGCAGCGGGTAGGTGCCCTCCTGCTCGATGGGGTTTTGCGTGGCCAGCACGAAAAACGGCGGCTGCAGGGTGTAGGTGTTGCCGAGCACGGTCACCTTGTTTTCCTGCATCGCCTCCAACATGGCGGACTGGGTTTTAGCCGGGGCGCGGTTGATTTCATCCGCGAGTACGATGTTGGCAAAGACCGGTCCTTTCACGAACTCGAACTGCCTGCGGCCGCCGACGCCGGATTCCTGGATGATGTCGGTGCCGGTGATGTCCGCGGGCATCAGGTCCGGCGTGAACTGGATGCGGTTGAAGGACAGGTCGAAAGTCTGCGCCACGGAGGAAACCAGCAGGGTTTTTGCGAGGCCGGGCACGCCCATGAGAAGGGCGTGTCCGCGGGCGAAGAGGCAGATGGCGAGCTGCTCGATCACCCGGTCCTGGCCGATGATGATTTTTCCAAGTTCCGCGCGGAATTCCTGGTAGGTTCTGCCGAGTTCATCGATGGCGGCCACGTCATCAGGCGGAAGTTGCTGGGCGGGTTCGAGGGTGGAATCCATGGTTTGCAGGTGGAAGCGAAGCTAGAAGCGGCGCTTGTTTTGTCCAGACGGGATCTCGGCGGGTTTTCCGCCAATAAGCCCGCCAAAATGGCTTCGCAATCCGCCTCGCGGCTTTATGCCAGCACTTCTGCGCCGAAATACGGGACGAGTGCTTGCGGAATCCGGATCGAGCCGTCGGCTTGCTGGCATTGTTCCAGCAAGGCCACGTAGAGACGCGGCAGGGCGGTGCCGGAGCCGTTGAGGGTGTGCGGGAAACGGTTTTTGCCCTCGGCATCCTTGAAGCGCAGTTTCATCCGGCGTGCCTGATAGTCGGTGAAGCACGAGCAGCTGGAAACTTCCAGATACTTGCCGTGGCCGGGTGCCCAGACTTCGATGTCGTAGGTCTTGGCCGAGGAAAATCCGATGTCGCCGGTGCAAAGCTCAATGACGCGGTAGTGCAAGCCGAGTTTCTGCAGAATCGACTCGGCGTGAGCCGTGAGTTGTTCGAGCACCTCGAAGCCGTGGTCCGGGTGGACGATCTGCACGAGCTCCACCTTGTCGAACTGGTGCATGCGGATGATGCCCTTGTTGTCGCGCCCGGCGGAGCCCGCCTCGCGGCGGAAACACGGGGTGTAGGCGGCCATTTTCACCGGCAGGTCCGCTTCGGTTAGAATGGTGTCGCGATAGAGGTTGGTCACCGGCACCTCGGCGGTGGGCGCAAGGAAGAGGTTGTTGATGCCATCCTCGCCGGCATCCGTGCCATACATGTCGTCCTCGAATTTCGGCAGTTGGCCGGTGCCCTCCATGCACTCGCGCTTCACCAGGTGCGGGACGTTGACCTCCTCGTAGCCGTTGGCAGCCTGGGTATCTAACAGGAAATTGATCAACGCACGTTCGAGCCGCGCGCCCTTGCCGCGATAGACGACAAAGCCGGAACCGGCGACGCGGGTGCCATCGTCCCAGTTGATGAGGCCGTGCCGGAGCGCGAGTTCGACGTGGTCCTTCGGTTCGGCGATGTCGGGCTTGCTTCCCCACTCGCGCACGACCGGGTTGGCGGTTTCATCCGAGCCGGCGGGGCAGGCGTCGTGGGTGAGGTTGGGGATGTTGAGCAGCAGGTTGGTCTGCTCGGCGGAGGCGTCCTCAGCCTTCACATCATGGGCGGTGATCTGCTCGTTGATGGCGCGCACCTCGGCCTCGATGGCGGAGGTGTCCTCGCCCTTGGCCTTGAGCATGCCGATTTGTTTGGAAATCGTTTTGCGCTGGTTCTGCAGCTGCTGTTTCTCGGTCTCGGCCTTGCGGCGCGCCTCGTCGCAGGCGAGCACGGCATCGATGAGCTTCCAGTGATCACCGCCACGGGCCTTGAGGCGTTCCTGGACGGCGGCGGGGTTTTCGCGGATGACGCGGATATCAAGCATGGCGCGGCGACTCTCGCGGCCGATGGGGTCGGGAATCAACGCGAATTTTTCGCTTATTCGAGCGGGGTGAGCTCGACCTTGCGGAAATGGATTTCCGCGCCCTCGCTCTGCAGGCAGATGGCACCCTTGCTGGTGCTCAGGCCGCTGCCTTCGTTCATCCGCACGCCATTGACCCATACGGTGATGGTGTCTGCCTTGCAGATGACTTTCATCGTATTCCACTCGCCGGGAGGGTTCTCGGTGCTCTCCTGGCGTTTCAGCCAGCGGCGGCCCAGCGGTGTGGCGTTGGCAATGGTGACCGTTTCACCGAGCATCCAGAAATCTCCGGCATTGCCGCTGCCGAGCTGCACCTCCAGCGATTTCGGCCAGACAAATGTTTGCCGCGGAGTGGAGGCATGCACCAGCAAGCCGCTGTTGCCGGGTTTCTTGCCATCCGGCCATCGCCACTCGACGGTGAGCTGGTAGTTGGAAAACTCCTTTTCGCTGCGGATCACCCCGGGCGGGCGGCCCTTGCACACCAGGATGCCGTCTGCCACCGACCAGACAGCGTCCGGCTTCACATCGGGGTCAATCACATCGAAGGTCCAGCCATCGAGGTTTTTGCCGTTGAACAAGGGCAGGGGCTCGGCGGCAAACAGGAGTGATGGCAAGAGGCAGAGGAATGCGGCGCGTATCATCCGGACCATGGCGGCATGAGATAACAGATTCCCCACCGTGGGGCAAAGAAAAGCTGCGTGGAAAATCGAGCGCCGCAGTTGCTGTCTCCTCCGCAGGACTCGCTTCTTGCAGGCAGCGCCAAACTGCGGCATCATGCACGGCATGAGCCGATTGTTGTTCCTGTTTCTCGTCCTCGTTGCCACAGCCAGAGCCCAGTCCTACACGCCGGCTGGCGAACGGCCGCCAGCCCTGGCCCGCGAGTTCCGGGGCGCGTGGATCGCCTCGATTTACAATATCGACTGGCCGAGCTCCAAGGGTCTCAGCGCCTCCGCCCAGCAGGCGGAACTGCGTGCCATGCTCGACAAGATGGCCGCCTTGAAAATCAATGCCGTCGTCTTCCAGGTGCGCCCGCAATGCGACGCGCTCTATCAGTCCTCGCTCGAGCCATGGAGCCCGTGGCTCACCGGCACCATGGGTCGCTCGCCGGGTTATGATCCACTGGCTTTCTGCATCAAGGAGGCCCACGCGCGCGGCATCGAGGTGCATGCCTGGTTCAATCCCTTCCGCGCGCTTTCCAACAACTCGCAGCAGGTTTCCGGAAACCACATCGCCCGCGCCATGCCACACATCACCAAACGCTACGGCACCATGACGTGGTGCGATCCAGGCCATCCCGATACCCGTTCGCACGCCCTCAATGTCATCATGGACGTGGTGCGCCGCTATGACATCGATGGCGTGCATCTGGATGATTATTTCTATCCGTATCCCAACGGCGGCCTGCGCTTTGCGGATGGCAAGTCCCCCGCCCAGCGCCGGGCCTATGTCGATGGCTTCGTCAGCAGTCTTTACTCCTCCGTCAAGAAACAGAAGCCCTGGGTGCGGGTGGGCATCAGCCCGTTCGGCATCTGGCGGCCGGGCGTGCCCAGCGGCATCGAGGCCGGCATCGACAGCTATGAGCAGCTCGCCGGAGATTCGCGCAAGTGGCTGAAAAACGGCTGGGTGGATTACCTCGCGCCACAGCTCTACTGGCGGATCTCGCCGCAGAAGCAGAGTTTTCCGAAATTGCTCGATTGGTGGCGCGATCAGGGCAGCCGCCCGGTCTGGCCCGGCATCGCCACCGCCCGCATCAATTCCTCCGACGATCCCGGCCGCCCGGCATCCGAGATCACCAACCAGATCGACCTTTCCCGCAAGATCGGCAAAAACTGGAACGGCCACATTCATTGGAGCGCCAAAAGCCTCGTCACCAACCGCGGCGGCATCGCCACCCGGCTCGCCGGCACCTACACCCAGCCTGCCGCCGTGCCGCCCATGCCGTGGCTCAGCAAGAAAGCGCCGGCTGCACCAGGGGTGAGTGCGAGTGTGCAAGGTGGCGATACCGTGGTGCGCTGGCAGCCGGATTCCGCCACCGCGAAAATCGCAGTGCAGGCCCGCAACGGCGGCACTTGGCGGACGATGAGGATCGCATCCGCCAGGGCAGGCCAAGCCACCATTCCGCGCGCCGACGCCATCGCGGTCACCGCGCTCGACCGCTTCGGCAATGCCAGCCCGCCCAAGGTGCTCGCTTTGCGGTGATAGTCTCCCATGAAACGCCATCCGAATTTCCTGCTGTTAGGCCTGATGGTGCCTGTCATCGCATGGTCGGCATGGCGGCCGTATGACCGGCTCACCTGGTGGCTGGAGGTGACGCCCGTGTTTATAGGTTTCATCGCGTTGTTCATTGCGCAGGCCAAAACCGGCTGGCGTTTTTCCAATCTCGCCATGCTGCTCATCGCGCTGCACATGATCGTGCTGCTGGTGGGCGGTCATTACACTTATGCCCGAGTCCCGGCAGGAGCGTGGGCGAGCGAACTCATGGGCTGGCAGAGAAACCACTACGACCGCCTCGGCCACATCCTGCAGGGGCTGGTGCCGGCCATCATCTGCCGCGAGATTTTCCTGCGCATCCGCGTCATCGCGCATCGTGGCTGGCTTCATTTCTGCGTCGTTTCGGTCTGCCTGGCCATCAGCGCCACCTACGAGCTCATTGAGTGGGCCGCAGCGCTGTTGTCCGCCGAGGCAGCCGCCTCCTTCCTCGGCACCCAAGGCGACGGCTGGGATACCCAGTGGGACATGTTTCTCGCCGGCCTGGGCGCGCTCATCGCGGTTTTCCTGCTGGCGCGGGTGCATGATCGGTCCATCCCTTTGATTTTTATAAAGGGACAGGCCTTTTATCAGAAAAGGCTTGCGATGTGGGTCGTGGGCGTGCAGGGTCCGGGCATGAGAAGGGCGCGATGGCTGGCGGAGTGGCGCAATTCGGAGCAGAAACCGGTGTTTTACCACTGCATCTCCAGAGTGGTGGACCGGCGCTTCGTGCTGGGGGCCGAGGAAAAGGAGAAATTCCGGACGCTGATGCGGATTTATGAGAAATTCTCCGGTTGCCAGGTGGTTTCCTACTGTCTGATGGACAATCACTTCCACTTGCTTCTGGAGGTGCCGCCGATGGCGCAGGGCGGACTTTCGGATGACGAGTTGCTGAGGCGTTTGTCGGCGCTCTACGGCGAGGCCTTCGTGGCGGAAGTGGCGGCCGAACTGGCCGAGGCGCGGTTGCAGGTGAAGGAGGGCCGTGCGCAGGAGGCGGTGGTGGTGCGGCGGATTCACGAGCGCTTCACCTACCGGATGCACGACCTAGGCGAATTCATGAAAGGGCTGCTGCAACGCTACACCCAGTGGCACAACCGGATGCATTCGCGCACGGGCCGGTTGTGGGAAGACCGTTTCAAGAGCGTGATCGTGGAGGACGGCGTGGCGGCGAAAACGATTGCGGCCTACATCGACCTCAACCCGGTGCGGGCGGGCGTGGTGAAGGATCCGGCGGAATACCGCTGGAGCAGCTACGGCGAGGCGATTGGCGGCGGAGCCAAGGGGAATGGGAAAAAGGCGCGCGCTGGCTTGGTGCGGGCATTGCGGGCCCACCAGGGATGCGGGGCGGACGACGCGTTGTGGACGAACGATGTTTCGCGGGAATACCGCAAACTGCTGATGGCGGGGGCGGTGGAGAGGACCGAGACGAAAATCGGCCGCGATGGAACGGAGGAAACAAGGCGGACGCGCAAGGGTATGAGCGCGGCGGATGCGGCGCGTGAGAAGGAGCGGGCGGGCGAGCTTTCGCGGGGGCGGATGCTGCGTTGCCGGGTGAGGTATTTCACGGACGGCGCGGTGATCGGCAGCCGGAGTTTCGTCAACGTGGCGTTTGCCAGTGCGCGCGAGCGCTTCGGGAAGAACCGCAGGGACGGGGCGAGGAAACT